>JBJMLZ010000134.1:0-5282 GCA_045805035.1 Bacteriovoracaceae bacterium | reverse complement strand
CTATGAGGCCCGACTCGCAAAAGTCGAGAAGCTTAAAGGCGATTATCCGGAAATCATGCGCGAGAAGCTCCAGCAGAAACTCAAAGAAAAACTCAAAGACGTAGTGATTGATGAATCCCGCTTCCTTCAGGAAATTGTTTATTATCTTGAGAAGTTGGAAGTAGACGAGGAAATCAATCGGGCAAAGATACATCTCCAGAAGCTGAGAGGCGTTCTGAACTCTTCCGGCGAGATCGGAAGGCAGATCGACTTCCTTCTCCAGGAGCTTGGTCGCGAGACGAATACACTGGGATCAAAATCTGCCCATCCGGAAATCTCCTCGCATGTCGTTGAGATGAAAGTACAATTAGAGAAGATCAGAGAACAGGCCCTCAATCTGGAATAAATCATGTCCGGCAAGATGATTGTGATTTGTGCGCCTTCGGGCACTGGCAAATCCACATTACTTAATCGATTGAAGAAAGATCACCCCGAGCTGGAGTGGTCGGTTTCCTGTACCACGCGTCCCAAGCGCGCTGGCGAAACGGATGGGATTGATTATCACTTCATTGAGAAAAGTGATTTTGAAAAGCAGATTGATGAAGGCATGTTCATTGAGTGGGCGAAGGTTCACTCAAATTATTATGGAACCTCAAAGAAGTTCGTCGATGAAGGACTGAAGCTCGGAAAGCATATGCTCTTCGACCTCGATGTCCAGGGCGCCGATGCGATGAAGAAACTTTACGGCCATAGCGCACAGATTATTTTCATTGAACCGCCGTCGGTGGAAGAACTTGAGAAACGTCTTCGTCTCCGCGGTACAGATGCTGATCACGTGATCATTGAACGTGTGTCGAACGCGAGAAAAGAAATTCTCCGGAAGCATGACTACGATCACATTGTTCTGAACGACGACGTGAACGAGGCGTACGAGAAACTGAGAAACGTAGTGAAAGGAATTCTGGACTAATGTTTGCGGAACGGATTGATTTCTCCCACGAAGCGACGCTCACAATTGATGAGCTCATTAAGCGCACGGAAGTTCTCCTTCCGGACACGGATCTTACGATCCTCCGGAAGTGTTATGAGTTCGCGGAGAAAATGCACGATGGTGTGAAGCGCTCATCGGGCGAACCCTATATCATTCATCCCTTGAACGTTGCTGCGACTCTGGTGAAGCTCAAGATGGATCTTGATTCCATCATGGCGGGCCTTCTTCACGACGTGGTGGAAGACTGTGACGTTTCTCCGGAAGAGATCTCCAAGATGTTCGGCCAGCCAGTCGCTCAGATTGTCGTTGGTTGTACCAAGATCTCCAAAATCAAATTCAAAACCAAAGAAGAATCTCAGGCGGAAAACTTCCGTAAGATGGTGGTCGCGATGGCGCAGGATCTGCGCGTGATCATCGTGAAGCTCGCGGATCGCATGCACAACATGCGGACACTTCAGTACGTCTCGAAGGAAAAGCAAAACGCTAAGGCCCAGGAGACGCTCGACATTTACGTGCCTCTCGCATCACGTCTCGGTATCAACTCCGTCAAGGGTGACCTCGAGGACCTTTGTCTTCGCTACATCCACCCTGATATTTACTACAAGCTCGCGGAAAGAATCGCGATGAAGAAACGTGAGCGCGAGTCCTATATCAATGAGACGCTCGCGCTTATCGAAGAGAAGATGCTTGAGTACTCGGTGACCGGCGAAGTCACGGGCCGCCCGAAACATTTCTATTCGATCTATAAAAAAATGCAGCAAAGGGGAGTGGACTTTGAACAGATCCAGGATCTTCTCGCCTTCCGTATCCTCGTGAATAACATCACCGAGTGCTACAAGGCCCTGGGGATCATTCACTCTGCGTTCACTCCGGTGCCGGGAAGGTTCAAGGATTACATCGCGATTCCTAAGGTGAACAACTACCAGTCTCTTCACACCACAGTCGTTGGCCCGAAAGCAGAACGTATCGAAATTCAGATTCGTACGTTTGAAATGCACGAAGTTGCTGAACGGGGTGTGGCCGCCCACTGGAAGTACAAGGAACGTAACAAAGGTGCGGAGGTCAATAAGCTCAAGTGGGTTGAAGAACTCATGGAGTTTAACCAGAACGTGCAGAGCTCATCTGAATTCATGGACGTGGTGAAAAACGATCTCGATGTTGGTGGCGTGTTTATTTTCACTCCGACCGGTGACGTGAAGGAACTTCGTTACGGCGCGACTCCCCTGGATTTTGCTTACGCCGTTCACACTGAGGTCGGTAACAAGACCGTTGGTGCGAAGGTGAATGGCAAGATGGTTCCCCTGAAGTATCGGCTGAAGTCCGGCGACACTGTCGAAATTCTCACTTCAAAAACTCAGACGCCGTCGAAAGACTGGCTGAAAATCTGTAAAACTTCCCGTGCGATTACGAAAATCCGCCAGTACCTCCAGAAGGTAGAGCGTGACGAGCATCGTACTGCCGGTGAGGAGATCTTAGAGAAGGCGCTGAAGAAGTTTGAAACTTCAGTGAAGACTCTCGAGAAGAAAAATGATTTCAAGCCGCTCCTTGAAAAGCATCACTATAAAACGGTGGAAGAGATTTTCGTGAACCTCGGTTCGGGACATCTTTCACTGAAAGACGTTCTGATCTCGATTCCTTCGATTGAGTTTACGGAATCAGACGAGATCGAGGTTCCGGTTGAAGAAAAAGAGGAGAGCTATCACAAGCGCCTTCAGAAAACTGCACGCAAGTCCACGTCCAATGACAACGCGGTTATCGTCGATGGACTTGATGATATTCAGGTGAAGATGGGCCGCTGTTGTAATCCGATCCCGGGAGATCCGATTGCGGGTATCATCACGCGCGGCCGCGGAATTACTGTCCACACTCTCGGATGTTCGCGAATTGCGGATATCGAGAAGGCCCGCCAGGTTCACGTTGAGTGGAACAAGAACTACAACTTCAGCCATCCGGTGAATATCAAAGTTACGACCCACGATAAACCAGGAATTCTTTCGAAGATTTCCAAGTCCATCAATAACGCCGGAATCAACATCCGCTCTGCGATCGCGCGCTCTATGCCTGATCAAAAGGGGAACTTCATCTTCGAGATCGAAGTGAAGGATTATTCTGAGCTCCTGAAGACCATCTCTTCCATCGAACAAATGGAAGAAGTGATCTCTGTGAATCGCGCCTAGGACCAACGCCGCCCCTACGCTTGCTTATTTGACGAAGAAGCCCTATCAACGGGATAATTTTTGCATGACAAAACTTATCCTCCTCTGCCTCATTCTTTCTTCAAACTTTGCGTTCGCTCAGAGTGCGGATTCTGATACGTCACCGGCGTCGGTGGATGATCTTGTTCTCGCTGATGAGAGTGAGCTTTCTGCAAATCCTGCCTCGGATGTTCCCGCAGTCATTCCAGATTCTACGGAATCAGCGAATCCACAAAATGATGTTCCGGCAATTATTCCTGATTCAACTGAATCAACTGAGATGGTGAATTCGGAAGCAAAAGACACGAAGGATGAGCCCGCGCTTGAAACGACGGTGACCTCGAATCCTCCGTCAACCACAGTTGATACTCCGAATCCGCTTGAGACACGATCAGATCAACCGGGTGGACTAAAAGACTATGTGACTGGAACTGTTCCTTACGATGCTCATAAGCTCAAACATCGCGCGAGTCACTGGCTTACGACTTTTGCTTTTGAGGGACAGAAGTACAATCTGCCATTTGTTCAGTTCACCGGAGATAGAAAACACATTGGACCAAGAGATCAGGAACTTTACGGCGCCAGACTTGGATTTGGCGGACAGATTTATCTCGGTAAAGGGTTCTTCACGACATCAATGTTGTCTGTTTTTTATAACGGCACACTGTTCACGAAAACTTCGGAAGCAGGTCCTCAAGTTGATGGACAACAAGTCGGATCAATTCATAGAACAAGCGGCTTCTCTGGTGGAGATATTGCTCAACAACTCGGCTACATGTTTGACTTCAAGACCAAAAATCCTTTCATGGACGAATGGGCCCGGCTTACGTTTGAACCTTTTATTGAAGCCGGAATTGGCATGGGAAGTTCCTACAATAAAGTTAACTATTCCTATGACTCAGGGGTAATTAACGAAAAATATAAATACACGATTGAAGATAAGGTGACTTACGCCAAAGCTGGCGGTGGCTTCAATATGACCGCCGGAAACGGTTTCTTCTTCCAGGTCAAGGCCATGGTTAATACGATGGATATCACCGAAAGAAAAACTCAGGGTTTCACCCGCAAAACTACGGGGCCTGCTACGATATTTGCTCCTGAGACAAATAAGAATGCTAAGATGGACCCGGTGACTGTTTTCACTCTCGGGGGCGGTTATAAGTTCTAAGCTTTTTCTTCTTCTTTCCCTTGTTTTTGTTATCGCCTGTGGCGAGACAGAACAAATTGGTAACAAGCTTTCCGCCGAAGAGCTTGCTTATCTCCGTAGCCGTGCATCCGTGAAATGCCTTTCTGATTCCAACGCTGACTACGGCGATTTCATCAGCGACTCAAATTCAAAAATGCTGGACCTTGATCGTGACGAAGTTCAGTGGACATTTAAAGACAGTGCGAACTCCACCCAGACCAATGACATTTATATCTGGAAAGTCACAAGCTCTGCGATCTATTTCCGTATTGTCGCTAAGTCAACGAATGGTAATCAGAACATCTACCTGAAGTGGTCTAAAACCGCGAACAATGATCTCATGAGAAGCGTGCAGGAAGATGAATGTGCAAAGGTCGTAACAACGACAGAAACCACGGTGAGCTCCAGTTCGGGGGCGGCCACATATCACATCGATGACGTTCTTTTTAAAGTGGAGGACCCAAAGACGCAGTATAAAAACTTCAAGACTTTTTCATATTCTGCAAGCTGGCCGGCAGTTTTTGGCCTTCTCAGTTATTCCAATAAAAAACAACTCTATGATAACGATGGTCATGCAACGACTAATACGACTCAGACTTTTATGATTGCTTCGGGTTCGGTAGCAACTCAGGATCAGACGGATTACGCCAACAATCTAAGCTATCCCAATCGCCATTACTGTCTTGTGAAGTCCGCAGACCGTGCCAGCGGGAAATCCTACAGAAAATATCCCACCACTTTTACTGACATCCTGGATCCCACCAGCACCGATGGCCTCACGACTCTTAACTGCACCTCAAATGACACTGGTACTGTTGTCAGTGAAGGTACTGCAAATCAGGAAACTTTCGATCCTGAGCATGAGTTGAAGGCGCCATTCTAAGAATTATTCTGATTTTCTTCAATGTCCTCGAGCACACTTTCTTTCCCG
>JBJMLZ010000133.1:0-30920 GCA_045805035.1 Bacteriovoracaceae bacterium | reverse complement strand
GTTCGAATCCTTCCTCTCGCCAGAGAGAAACAAACCCTTTGGAGTTCAGATGGCCTCGCGCAATCCTTATGCCTCATTTCTAGAAAACGTAGAAAAGCCCGCACGCTATATTGGTGGCGAACATTTCGTTACCCGTAAAGACTGGGAATCATCGATCGCACGTGTGGCCCTGTGTTTTCCGGATACCTATGAAATTGGCATGAGCCATCTCGGAATGAAGATCCTCTACGATGAAATTAACCAGCACGAAGGACTTCTCGCGGAAAGATGTTTTGCTCCCTGGGTGGACATGGAAAAAGAAATGCGCTCGCGCGGGCTTCCACTCGTGTCGCTGGAAAATTTTAAACCACTCAAAGATTTTCAAATCGTGGGTTTTTCTCTTCAGTATGAGATGAGCTACACCAATATCCTTAACATGCTCGATCTCGGTGGCGTCTCGATCTGGACCAAAGACAGAAAAGAAGAAGAGCCATTCGTGATTTGCGGTGGTCCTTGCGCCACTCACCCGGAGCCGCTGGCACCGTTCATGGACTTCGTAGTCATCGGTGACGGAGAAAAACTTTTTTCGCGTATCACTCACTTTGTGGGTGAGGCCCGCGCGCGCGGAATGAAACGTGATGAGATACTTTTTGAACTCGCCAAGTGGAAAGGCATCTACGTTCCGAAATTCTACGACACCGCCATTGATCCGATGACTCAGATGGAAGTGGTGACCGGGCCGAAGCCTGAATTTTCCGGCGTGATTCCTGCCCGCGTTCAACGCTTCTTTGTGGATAACTTAGCAAATTATCCTTTCCCGACAAAATCTCCGATCCCGCATATGACGGCGATCTTCGATCGCTTCTCGGTGGAACTCGCGCGTGGTTGTACGGAAGGATGTCGCTTCTGCCAGGCAGGGATGATTTATCGTCCGGTGCGCGAAAGAAATCCCGAAAACGTCGTACAAATGATGATGGATGGTTTGAAGAACGGCGGCTTCGATGAGGCCTCACTCACTTGTCTCTCGACCGCGGACTATTCAGCGGTCACACCACTCGTGATTGAGCTTCTGGATAAACTTCAGGCGGAAAATGCGACACTCGGTATTTCATCACTGCGCGCTTACGGACTTGATGAACGAATCCTCGATAAGCTTGCTGAAGTAAAAAATACCTCGCTTACCTTTGCTCCGGAAGCCGGCTCGCAGAGAATGCGCGATGTGATCAATAAAAACGTCTCTGAAGAAGATCTCCTGAAAACCGCGGAGAGTGTTTTCTCGCGCGGCTGGACCAAGATGAAGCTCTACTTCATGATCGGCCTTCCGACAGAAGAAGATGAAGATGTGATTGCGATCATGGAGACCGCTGGCAAGGCAAGAAAGAAAGCGATTGAATGTGGCGTGCGGACTCCGACCGTCACGGTTTCTGCTTCTTCTTTTGTACCGAAGCCGCACACTCCTTTTCAGTGGTCATCAATGATCACTCAGCCCGAGATCGTGAGAAAACAGAATATTCTCAAGGACTATGCTGAAAAATACAAACTCAATTTCAGAAAGCACTATTCAAAGATTTCTCACCTTGAAGGAATCGTTGCCCGCGGTGACAGGAGAGTTGCTGACATCATCTTCAATGCATGGTCAGGGGGCGCGCGCTTTGACGGGTGGGATGAAACTTTCAATTACGATCTCTGGGTAAAATGCGTGGAAGATTCCGGCATTGATACCAGCGCGTTCCTTGGTACGATTCCGATGGAAGGAAAGCTCGCCTGGGATCATATTGATGTAGGCCTCACCGATCGCTTCCTCGAGATTGAATGGAAGAAAGCGGTTCACAATCGTCTTTCGCCTCCGTGCGGGAAAGTGGCGGGCATGATTGTTCATCACTCAAACCTTGAATCACTCGAGAAGACTTTTGATATCGATAAGAAAAAACTCGTTTGCTATCACTGCGGAGTGGCCTGTGACCTGAAAGGCATGGTTCAGGAGCGGCGGGATTTCCTCTCTGGCATGAAGGCGATTAAAGATGAGCCTTATGTTCAACCAGAAGTTCTCAAGAAAGACATTGCTGAACTGAGAGAAAAAAGAACTCACGTTGGTTACAAATACCGGATCGAGTTCTCAAAGATCGGGCCGATTACTTTCATTTCTCATCTGGATCTTCAGAAGGTGATGCAGAGAATTTTCAAGCGCGCGAACATGGAAACTCTTCACTCAGAAGGTTATAATCTCCGTCCGCTTCTTTCCTTTGGGCCTGCGCTTACTCTCGGAATTAGTTCACTCACTGAATATTTTGATGTGCGGGTGCCAGTGGAGTGGAACGACTTTGCAGCTGTGCTTAAGCAGCTTCAGGATCATTCAGAACCAGGAATTATTTTTAAGAACATTGCTGAGATCACTTCCAAGACTCCTTCGATCCAGGATGCCGCTCAATCCTTCACTTATTTCCTTCCCGTGAAAGAAGGGAATGTGGATGAAGTGGTGAAGAAAATCTCTGACTCAGATAAGATTTTGATCCAGTCATTCTCAAAGAAAGAGGAAAAGCATCTTGAGAAAGATATTCGTCCAATGATGCTGAAAATTGTTCCTGGAAAACTCGAGCTCTCAGAAAAAATCATGGAAGTGATCGATGAGGTTTCTCCTTGTCGCACACCGGGAATTTTTGTGACGGCGGCGGTGACCAAGGGATCCAGTATCCGTCCTTCGGAAATCCTCGAAGTCTTCTCGAAGGAAGGATTGTCCGTGGATCGTCCAATCAAAGTGGCCATAACCCTCTGATAGTCTGTCCAGGCAGGGATGTCATCTTTTCACTCCTATTGATCGCCTTACGGATCTTGCTATAACCGTCCACGATTGCATCAACAAAGGACGGATACCATGATGACTCGTAAGGCGCTTCTAGCGCTCGTTCTTCCCTTATCATTCAGCAGTGCTTTTGCGCGTGTGCAGATGATTCCGGAAGCTGATCAGATCATCAAAGAAGCAAATACTTCTACGCCAAAGTTCGTGCTGAAAAATGCCAAGGGCACGGCGATGGAAAAACTTTTTGAAACGACACCCGCCAACTGGTTCAACCTTTCTCCCTCTGATGGAGCGGAAGGTGTTCGCACCGAAGAAGCCTACAAAGAATTCGGTATTCCTCTTGCGGATGACATTATCGTCGCGGTGGTGGACTCAGGCGTTGATGTGAACCACGAAGACCTTCAGGGAAAAATCTGGGTCAACGAAGATGAAATCGCTGATAACGGAATTGATGATGATAACAACGGATACATCGATGACGTTTTCGGATGGAGTTTCATCGGTGGATCAAAAGGCATGGCGAAAATCGTGAAAGACGACACGCTCGCGAATGGTTATCGCCTCATCAAAGGCGATCCTCAGTATCAGATCGCGGGCGACTCTCTTGAAGTGACACGCGAACTCGTGCGCATGAAAAAACTGAAAGGTGAAGTGGAAGAGCTCGGTGAACAGCTTACTCCCACTCAGGCTGACTATCTCGCGAAACTCCAGAAAGAAGTGGGAGATAACATTCAGAATGCTCGGAATGTCGTGAACACTTACACGCAGACTCTTGCGAATTACAAAAAGCAGGAAGCGATTCTTCTTGCTGCGGGGGTGACGGAAATCACTCTCGAGAACGTGCGGGCGCTTCAGTCTGATGATCCTGCGGTGAAAGCAGCTCAGAAAGAAATGATCTCCCTTCTCTCGAGAAACCTCGGACTCGCGCGGATCAATAAGGTTCTCAAGGCGTATCAGGATAAACTCGATTTTCAGTACAACGAAAATTTCAATCCTCGTTCTATCGTAGGTGATAACTATCTCAATCCGAATGAAAGAATTTACGGGAACAATGATGTGTTCGGAGCTGACCCTTTCCACGGTACACACGTTTCCGGATCCATCGCCGCAAATCGCGAAAACTCTATCGGTATCAAAGGTGTCGCAAGCCGCGTGAAAATCATGGCAGTGAGAGTGGTGCCGAACGGAGATGAGCGCGATAAAGACGTCGCTAACGGAATCCGCTACGCCGTTGATAACGGCGCCCGGATTATCAACATGTCTTTCGGTAAAGCATACTCGCCATACAAAAAAGTTGTGGATGAAGCGGTCAGATACGCGGAATCGAAAGGTGTCCTTCTTGTTCACGCCGCCGGTAACGATTCAAAGAACAATGACCTTGTTCCAAGCTTCCCGACGAAAGTTTCGCGTGCGGATGGATCAGAAGCTTCGAACTGGCTTGAGATCTGTGCGACCTCTTACAAAAAAGGCGCAACTCTTGCCGCTAGCTTCACCAACTACGGAAAAAAATCCGTCGACTTCTGCGCTCCTGGTGTCGACATTCTTTCGACAACTCCGGACAACACGTATCAGACTGCTTCGGGAACTTCGATGGCCACACCGACAACTGCAGGTGTTGCAGCACTCGTTCTTTCACACAACCCGGGCCTCAATGCTCAAAGTTTGAAAGAACTTCTTCACGATACTTCCCGCCGTTATCCGGGCCTCAATGTGACTCTTCCTGGATCCATTTCGACAGTTCCCTTCACCCGGCTTTCTCTCAGCGGATCGATTGTGGATGCTTTCGAAGCGATCAAAGCGACCAAGTAACATGACAAGAGAGGGATAAAAAATCCCTCTCTTTTCCATCGCTTACAAATCTTAAGGTAAAGATTTTCCATGACTTACCGATGCGGTCAGATATGCGGTGGTCGTTCTTAATTTTTTTATTCCTTCTTATTTCCTGCGCTCATCATGATGGGCCTGATCGTACTCCATCGTCTGAAGAAGAATTTCTGGAATATGGGGATCATGATCCTCAGAAAAGTTCCGTCAAAGAATTTCCTCCGCAATACGAAGAACCAATCATGCGCCATTTTTATTTCGTTGAGCTTAAAAACTCAGCGGGGAAATTTATCGATCGCGATGATCATGAATTTGAAGTGAGAATGAAAAAGAAAGTTCTTCCCGTGAAAATCCGGCGCTCGCTGCGGGGAAGATACTATGTGATTCTCGAGTCTAGTAAGGATCTCTCGACGGGACAGCTCGACTTCTTTGTTGACGGTGCAAAGCTCAAGGAAAATTTTAAGCTGGGTCTTCAGGCCGCAGATAAGGCCCACACCAAACTCCGCAAACTCAAAGATTATAAGTCGAGCGTGAAGTTTGAATTAGTTCTCAAAGACAAAAAAGGTCGCTTCGTCGAAACTCCGGATGAACCGGAAATTATCCCGGACGGCATTGATATCAACGTCACAAAGCTCGAGCATATGGGCAACGGAAAGTGGCATATCACGCTCACATATCCCCAAGGGAATCAGCTTTTTTATATCTCCGTACGCTCTCACGGCGTGTATTTTAAGAATCTCTTTCGTTTCCACCACGTAGGCAATTAGGCAGGGTAGATTTTCCCGTCTCACCGAAGTAAGATGAGACGAACTTTTCAAGGAATTTGCCATGCGCATTAATACCCCTGTAACAGAGGCCACTGAAGTGAATTCGAAACGTAATCCGGCTTACGATAAAAAGCTCGATCTCATCAAGAAACACAAGCTCACCAAAGCTGATCTCAAATGGTTCCTTCACATCATCAATGTTTCCCGAAAAACGGATGATGCGGAGATCACCATGAAGAAGCAGAACAAAGCTTTCTTCCAGATCTCGGGCGCAGGTCACGAAGGGATTCTTTCCGCGACAGCGAAAGTTCTTAAACCGAAGCACGATTATTTTATTCCTTACTACCGCGACCGCGCGCTTTGTATCGGTCTCGGTGTCACTCCTTACGAGATGCTTTGTCAGGCGAACGGAAATACCGGTGATACGGCCTCTCACGGCCGCCAGATGCCTGCGCACTGGGGGAACGTCAAACTCAATATCGTCTCTAAAAGCTCTTGTACGGGAACTCAGTTTCTTCAGGCGTGTGGTGTGGCGGAAGCGGGCCTCCATCTCAAGAAAATGAAACTCAAAGACAGTCCGGTTTATCACGACCAGGAAATCGTTTACGTTTCTTGTGGCGACGGTACAACTTCTCAGGGTGAATTCTGGGAAGGTCTCACCACCGCGTGTGTGAACAAGCTTCCTGTCCTCTTCATGGTGGAAGATAACGGTTATGCGATTTCTACTCCGACCTGGATTCAGACTCCGGGAGGATCGATTTCAAAAGCTCTCGAGAATTTCCCAGGGCTCAAAATTTTCGTGTGTGACGGAAATTGCCCGATCGAGTCTTACGACACGATGGTCGAAGCAGAAAAATATCTGAGAGCGGGCAAGGGCCCGGCGCTCGTTCACGCTTCAGTGACTCGTCCGTACTCGCACTCACTCTCGGATGATCACGGATTCTACAGAACAAAAGAAGATCTCGCAGATGAATCATTCCGCGACGTCTTCAATTCCTTCCCGCGCTTCCTGAATGATACGGGTCTCATGACGTCGGAAGAGACGAAAGCGGCACTTGATGAAGCTTCCAAAGAAGTTCGTGAAGCCATGACTCGCGCTCTTGAGACGGCGTGGCCGACGGTTGATACATACATGGATCATTTGTATTCCATGGAAGTGGATCCCACTTCTTCTGAGTTTGCTACTGAGGCAAAACTCACTGGCAAAGACGATATCCCTCTCGCTTCGGCAATCAACATGACTCTGAAGTCTGAGATCAAGAAAAACCCACTCATGATGGTGTTCGGTGAGGACGTGGCCGACTTCACGGAAGTCGAAAAATACAACAACCCTGACTTGAAAGGTAAGGGTGGTGTATTCAAAGTGACTCACGGAGTTCAGAAGGCGGCAAAACCAGGACAAGTTTTCAACTCACCACTGGCGGAAGCGAACATCATTGGCCGCGCGATCGGTATGGCGATGAGAGGTCTCAAGCCGGTAGTTGAAATTCAATTCTTCGATTACATCTGGACTGCGTACATGCAGCTGAAGAACGAAATGGGCACGACTCGTTACCGCTCTGGCGGTGACTTCAAGTGTCCGATGGTCGTGCGTGTTCCGATTGGAGGATATCTGCGCGGAGGGGCGATGTACCACTCTCAATCGGGTGAATCACTCTTCACGCATACTCCTGGTATTCGCGTGGTTTATCCATCCAATGCTCTCGATGCGATTGGCCTCCTTCGGACGGCGATTCGCTGTGATGATCCCGTCATGTTCCTCGAGCACAAGCACCTTTATTACCAGGGCTACAATCGCTCGGCGGATCCGGGTGAGGAATACATGATCCCGTTCGGAAGAGCGCGCATGGTCCGCGAAGGGAAGCACGCTACCATCGTTTGTTGGGGTGCTCTTGTTCAGAAATCAGTGGAAGCCGCGAAGGTTCTCGAGTCGGAAGGCTATTCCATCGAGATTCTCGATGCGAGAACGATTTCTCCATTCGATTACGAAGCAGTGTTCAAGTCACTCAAGAAAACAAATCGCCTTCTTATCTGTCACGAAGAGCACAAGACTTCTGGCTACGCTGGTGAGCTCGCTGCCCGTGTGAATGAAGAGTGTTTTGAAGCTCTCGATGCTCCGATCATGCGTGTGTGTTCCAAAGACGTGCACGTTGCTTACTGTCCTGATCTCGAGGAAGTGATTCTTCCGCAGGTGAGTGATGTGGTTGAGGCGCTGAGAAAGCTCGTTAAGTACTAAAGAAATTGCTCTGTCAGAGTCGCTGGAAGTGCAGCGACTTTGACAGATACTTGTCGTAAAGTTTCGGCCTGCCATGGAAGAAAATCTCGCCGAATAGATCCCCATGAGTCTTGTCGCTGAGTTCAGGCACTTTCGCTTTATCCACTTGCATTTCAACCCGCGGGCTGATGATCTCATCGAGACTCGTAAATCCTACCACAATTATTTCCCGTGCCGATATCTCGCTGGCGTAATCCAGAAGATCCGGTTGCGTGGCAACTTTGGCGAGGACCAGTTTTTGAATTTCAATTTCAGGAAGTTTTTTAATCACGGCGTGAACGGCTTCCTCTGAGGATTGATTGAGATTTACAAAGACCATGAGCTTTCCTTGCTTATTCAGTATTCCTTCCCAGGGGTGAGTCAGATTCAGTTCGTCACAGAGCTTGTCTTTCGACTGGCATTGGGATTTTTTGATCAGCTCTTTGTAGTCGCCCGGATCAGTTTTGGGAAGATTGGCAACGACAGTTGGTGCGGCCTTCTTGGCCAATGTTTCTTTTTTATTTTGAACCGCGAAGATGAAAATAGCGGTGGCAACGACAAGACCACCGAGAAGAAGATACATCCGCTGAGTTTTCGCTTTCACCGCTGATGGCGTAGCGATGCGAATCGTACGACTCAGTTGCCTCTGTTCTCTCGGTCTTTCTTCTTTTCCTTCAGGTGCAGATGGTTCAGTCTTAGGGCCTTCAAACTCAGAAATAGTGAAGGCCACTCTCTCAATAATGTCCAGAGACTGAAAGAGAAAAAAGGGAGTCTTCTTTTCGGGGGTGAGCTTTTGCCCATTCACATTCACGCCATTGGAACTTTTCAGATCGGTGATGTAGAGAGCTTCACCTTCCACGTCGATGCGGAAATGCTGACGGGAAAGTTCCCCTCGGGAGATCGTGACATCACAATTGGCGGATCGACCTACGATGCACGAGGTACCTTTGACATAAAATGTTTCGGAAGTATTGGTGTCGAGGTGTTTGACATCAATCCGCATATCAGGTCGAGGTCAGGCAGTGATTGATAGTCGACTCCGGAGTGGTTTGCCCGATGGGATCCGGAGTGACACACATACCTTCAAAGCCGCTTCCGAAAGGAAAGACTCCGTCTTCTTCCGGGTCAGCGCGCTCACCGGTCTTCACACTCTTGATGAAACTATTTGCGCCGTAATCATCCTTACAAAGTGCGACGACACCACTTTCATTCACCGGATGAGTGATAATGTTTTCTTTCCCGTAAACCACGCGAAGATCAAATTGCTTCCGGAGAGTTTTACCGCCAAGGACATTTTCCGGTCTTTCAAATTCAGCGTCGATTACGACCACACCATCTTCAAGTTGCCTTCCCATCGCCACCACTTCTTCATCCGTGAGGACGCGGATGCTATTGAGATAGATCTTCGTATTACGAAAGGGAGCATCGACTTCGGCAAATGGTGGCGTATCCGGATTCATAGAAAGCAGGAGACGGAAAATGGTCTGTCCTTTTTTCTTTCCCATGAAGCTCGCGTTGCAGGATTCTTTTTTACTGAGAACAGTCTGGAAGTGATTGTAGACTTCAGTGAGTTCAGCATCGACCATCATCTTTTTTTGTTGCTGAGTCTGACGATCAAAAAGACTCATCAGGATCACGGAGAGGACACCCGCGAGGCCAATTGCAACTAAAACGCTGACCAGAGAGAAACCCTTGTCAGACCGAATATTCGAAAAGAATGGTCCCATTGATTTTTAGTATAGACGCTTTTAAAGGGCGTGCAACATGAAGGGCACCTTTTGCTCCTCAGAAAATGGTCACACCCGGGACAAGGGTCAAAGTGCTAAGTGGCTGAAAATCAATCCCGGTTTCTACTGATTTTTTGCCGGGTTTGGGCAAATTACGTAGGGAACTATAATGACCTTATAACCATCAAGGGGTCCCTATGAATACCAAGCTTAAGCTTATGGCCGTCATTGTCCTCACGTTCAGTTTGTCAGCGATCGCTGAGTCTAATGGGAATGGAAATGGGAGTGGGAACGCTAACAGCGGTGGCAGTAACGGAAACGGAAATGGCAACGCCAACGGTGGTAGCGGAAACGGAAATGGTTACGGTCTCGAACACAAATTAGGCGCGCCTGCGTTTAAAGAAGTATCTGAGACCAACCTCCAGGATACCGTGAATCGCATGAGCGACGGGAAGCTCGGTAAACTTCTGATTAGTTCGGGTTCCGAAGGACTACTCGGTGATAAATGCGATGTGAAAGTGGATCAGTACGGTAGTACTTTATATACACTGCTTATCCCGAACAGCACCGTTCAGAAAATCGGAACCAAGGCCACACCACAGGTGTCGGTGAACCTCAGACAAAGAAACATTCATAGGCTTGAGAAGATCCCCCTGCCACCTGCCTCTGTCGAAGAAACCGTTCGCACGAGCGATGAAATCGATGTTGCTTTGAAAAATCTCGGATCAACTTTTAAGAGCGAAATCGCAGACCGTCAGTGGCCATGCGGCGCTACCACTGCTCAATCATCCAACGTTGCCTTTCCCGATCTCAAATCCGGGGTGAAGTTTTATCTGGATGAAGAAACAGGGAAAACAATCTGCGTGCCTCCGGTTGATAAAGAGACTTATATTCGCAAGGCAGATTCCTGCGATATGGAACCTATGGTTGAAGTTCTGCCGGATGACCTTTGTAAATATGTCGTTCACATCGTTCGCAATGAAATGGAAGATGAGCTTCAGATGGCGGTCTGGGATAAAGAAAAAGCGGAATCAGGCGACGGTGATTCTGCAAGTACTCCATCGAATCCGGGCAGCACTGACAGTAAAGACTCGAGAAAAAAGACTCGTGAAGAAAGACGTGCGGAACGAATTGCGATGAGAAAAGATAAACAGAAATCCAAAGTGACGATCCGCTACGAGAAACTTGATGATCAGATGAAACACAGAATTCGTATTGCTCAATACGTTCATCAAGATCCAGAGATCGTGAATATCGTAAACACCATGCAAATGCCCACCGTAGACAAGTTTTTGAACCGGGAGACAATTGATTTTATCGAAGATGATTCAGACGAAGACGCAGACTTTGAGACACTTCCGGAAGATGTTCAGGTGGAGTTAACGAGACTTGCTTTGTCAGTGGAGTCTGTTCGCGGCGAAGCGGATTTTGTTCAGCCGTCAGCTAATTTACAAAGTGTCATTGAAGGTTTCAGACCGTTTGCGGATTCAATCATCGAGAACAATCCTGATATGGATATCAACCTTTATCGCTTCCCTAATAAGAGCAAGCTGAAGATTAAGATCAAACAAAGACTGGCCCGTTTGAAGGACGTCACGAATCAGGAATACAACACAGATCTGAATTGTGGCGGAGACGACGCAGTTTCAGTGAAACCAGGGAAACGGATGCAGCGTCTTCTTCTGAAAGCAAAAAGCCGCAACGGAAAGATTGTCATCAAGCTGAAGAGTAACACTCAAACGACAAGATTTAGCTATACCAGACAGGTTCCTGAGGTCGCCCCTGATCGGGAAGCTGCAAGAGTGGCGAGAAGGGCCGGGCGAACTAATTAAACTGTCCTGAGATTCCCATGACATTTCCATTGAGACGGGTGACATTCAAGTCATCCGTTTCCATTTTCGTCACTCCTGTAGGACGCACGATCGTGATCTGTGCCTGATCGACGGTGAGCTTCTCGTCATGCTCAACCTGGATATCGAGGAAGCGGAGCTTGTTATCTGATTCTTTCAGGATCGAGCAATCGAAGTTAAATTCAGTCTTCGACTTATCCGGAGTGAGAGCGCCCACCTGAACATTATTGATGGTCATACTGTAGGTGACTTTGTCGTTGCCGAGATTTTCCACGTTGAGCTTACATACCTGCGAGTTCGGAGCCGCCTGAAGACCCCGCGCGAGATTCTGGTAAAGAAGATTTCCGCGGAGCGAGTGATACATAAAGAGATCAACTTGCGAGAGGTAACCGGAGAAAGCCGCGAATGGTACCTGGCCCGCTTTGTATGAGTATGTCTCATCCACTTCGACAAATGTCAGGTGGCGAAGAGCATGTTCAGTTCGGCCGGTATTCATTTCTTCGGAAAGACCATAATAATCGTCGATCTTCTGGCTGAAACAGCTGAAGAAGTTGAGTGACATGATACTCGGCGAGAGATTGCGGAAGAACGTGCGCGGGATCTCATTCATCTGCGAATCGATGATCTTGCCTTTCTCTGTACCGTGGATCACAAGAATCACGTTGGCAATGTCAGGAGAATGAAGGAGCGCATGAATCGAAGTGATGTCACCGTTTTCGATAAACTCCCATTTCATCTTTGTGCCACCGATCACGACAAACGGTGCGGCCTTGCTTTTAAATTGCCCCTTGATCACGCTGCTCTCGTAAAGTTTCTGTCCGATCTGATCGTCTTCCACTTCAGTGGCAAGCTTCTCGAAGTTCTCATAGTTAAAGTTATTCTCGCGGCTGAGCTGCTGGCACTCTTCGATCGTGTCAGACTCCTGGAAGATTTTTCTTCCGATTTTTGCGAGTTGAGTGAACTGCTTGTATTTCGCCTTGTAGGTTTTCAAGGCGATATTTTTGTCGACACCTTTCAGCTGCCATTCCGCCGGTCCCAATGAGACAACGACGTTCCGGAGTTTTTCTACAGTTCCGGAAGGAGTCAGCATCATGCGATCTTTAGTAGAAGCAAAATCAGCGATCGCAGGGAAGCCATAGCGTTCCGGATAAGTTCCGAGTCTCCAGGCCTCGCGATTGGCATTGGCCTGAATCTCTTTTCTCGAAGCGCGGTATTTTTCGCCGATCTTCACCATGTTGGCGCAGAAGTTTTCGTTCGTGAGTTTCACGAGGTCTTTCAGAATTTCTTCCGAAGTATAAGGAGCAGTATCTTTGGCGTCTTCTTTCTTTTTCCCCACGATCAGGCGATGAATCCATTCACCGGCGTCTTCGGCGGGTTCGGAGAGTTTAGACATAGTCGTTTTGAAACCAATGTATTGCTCGCAGTAGTGAGCTTCTTCAGGGCGAAGCGAATTTTTCTTCTTACAGAGATTCATGATCCGGCTGTCGACGTAGGGAGCTGCGATCAGCGGAAGCACCCATGGGTTTGAGAGTGCGAGACCCAGATAGCGTTCAGAGAAAAGAAGATTGGAGGCCATGCCACCGTAGATGGTTGGACCGAAGAAGTCATATTGGTTCTGGCCCGGGCCATCTTTCTTGTCGCCGGTGACTGCGGATCTTCCGAATTTCCATACTGCCTGGAAAGGAATGGCGGCCGCACTCATGATGCCGTTGGCGCCCCAACCGAGACCCTCGACGAGACCAATGACGGCAGTTTCAGCAACCCGACAAAAATCTTCATCAACATTGCGTGTGCTTTGTTTAAGTTCTTCATAGCGAAGAAGTTTTTTCAGCACGCCGCGATTTTCTTTATAAACGCGTTTTTCGCGGTAGCTGAGTGTCCCGGATTTCAGAAGGAGCGTGTAGCCTGTGATTTCGTCCTGAATGCGTTTTTTAATTTCCTCTTTGGTTAGCTGATCAAAGGATGAAAGAAGATTCTTATAGCGCTCACAGTGAAGTGTCCGCTGCTCATTCTGGAATGTGCGCGCAACTTCCACGTTCTGAGAGAAGGCCAGCTGCGAGAAGGCGAGGAGAATGAGCGCGAGAATTTTCATGAGGACAGTTTAGGACAGGCAGTGGGATGAGAGGGAGATTTTGAAACTTATGGAGAGAGTGTCGAGAAAATAGACAGGGGATCCCTAAGGATCCCCTGCATGAAGAAGCAATTACTTAGTGAGTGTAGCGAAGAGAAGCTCACCCTGTGCTGAACCTTCGAGGCCTTCAAGGGCAACGATCTGGTTAGCGAGTGAAGCAGAGATAGTGGCCATGATTTCCTGACCGTTAGACTGAGCAGCTGCCTCAGCAGTCGCGTCCTGGATCATAGCGACTGAAGCTTCAGAAAGCTCAGGGATTTTAACAGAAGAATCAACCGCGTTGTCCTGGTCAACAACGAGACCGATGATCGTAGCACCTGTGAGAAGGATGGTTACGATACCAACTGCCTTATAGCCAGAGAACTTGTTACCGATGTCACCAGTAAGAATCAAGATACCAGCGTTAGCGGTAGAAGAGATGAGCATAGTAGTAACGAGCATCAGCGCAAAAAACTTTTTCATGGGTTTCTCCTTAGAGGGGTTATTCGAAAAATGGTGTCGACCTTATATCGCATCCAAAAATTTCGTGTTGAAGATTTAAATGGGTGTGAAAACATTTCATGTGGTCATCTCTGGTCAAGGGTGAATCTCAGGATTCCATAATACAGGCCCAAGAGATTCTTCGAGTTGCGGAAGTCGAGTTCGTCGAATTTTCCGTCTGTAATCATGTGACTGCCCTCGAGCGGAATATTGAAGACCTTAGGTCCCCAGGCAGAAGAGATTTGGGACTTGGGATATTCCAGGAAACCGTCGTTGGCACCCTTGCCGATGTTGAGCATTCGATTGGCCTTAATAAAAGGCATCATCGCGGTCGTGTCGTTTTTCAGGATTCCATCGTCCGGGATTACGCCGATGAGATTCACATACGGCACATCCTTCGGGAACTGCGGACGGACATCATTATAGAGAGCGTCGATTTCGACGGAGTTCATGGTCTGAAGGGCAGTGAGATATTCAGAACCAGACTGAGTTTTTTTACCCGGAATCATGGCGAGAAGAAAGTGAAGCAGTTCCACCGCCGGATGATTCCTCTGATAGTCCGCCCAGTAGAGGCCGCTCATCATCGGAGAAATTCCGATCACACCTCTGAGTCTCTTTTTCACAGCGGGATTTGCTTTGAACACTTCCGCGGTAGCCGCGAAGAGTTCCGGCATGCCCTTACAAAGTCCCATGAGCATCACTTGTTTTCCGGAGAGGAAGATGCGGTTCACCTGAGGGACAAGAGCGCGGATATTTTCCGGCACGGTCCCCATCGCATCACGCTTCAAGATCATCGTTTCCATGCCCGCAGCTTTGATCTCTTTCAAAAAGTCTTTCACATAAAAAGGTTGTTCGGGACTTTCGTCCCAGCCAAGACCCATGGACACAATCAGCACTGTGTTTTGAGCACGCGTACGGATCTCGTTACTGGTGAAGGCAGGGCCTTTGGAAAGAAACTCACGAACCGAAGCTTTGATCTCAGTTCGTGCGAGCTTATTTTCGGGCCGAGACAAGAGCCATTCCCGATAGATCTCACTGGCAAATCCATTGCCGTACTTTTCCGTGAGTTGGCGGTTGAGGGTCGTCGAATAAAACTGGATGGGATGTTCACTTACGTATTTGGCGGCAGTGTAGCCAATGGGAAGGACGTAGTTACTCCCTCTTCTGATCCAGAAAAGAGTGTTCTGATGAAACTTATCCAGCACGACTTCACCGATCTTTGTCGCGTTACTGGCCACTGTTTTAAAATGCTGGGTACCTGGACGAAGAACTGAGTTGCAGGAAGCGTGAATGACACGAGCGAGGATATCGCGTCTGTAGCGGTCTATTTTTTTGTAATAAAGCTGGATACTGACGTTCTCATCCCAAGTGGACATGCAATCCGGAATAGGATCCTGCGTGACCGCAAGTGAGGAAAGGGAAACGAGTAACCCCAGTAAGAAAATTTTCATGGCGCTAATATCTCCCGGGATTGGTTTATTCAGGGGAGGTCGTGAAAAAAAAGACCTGTCTAAACTTTTGACGGTCTCTGTAATCAGGGAAGGCGAGGAAAGAAACAAAGCCTTTTTTTGCTATCCTTGGCGGCATGAAAGAATTTCGTCTGGCAGTTACCTATCCGGCGTATGTCATTGTGGGCATGCTTATCTATTTTTCCGTTTCTCCGACACTCACGGAAGAGATGGCCTTCAAATCACTCCTTCTTTCGATCACCTTCGGCCTCTGGGGAATCATTCTCATTCAGGAAAAACTTGAACCTTATCGCCTCGATTGGCAGAAGTCCCGTGGGGATATTTTTAGTGATGCTCTTCAATCTGCGGTGGTCTTTCCACTCATCAGCGAGTGCATTTACAAGAGCTTCAATTTTATTCTGAAGCGCCCGCTTAAAACCTTCTGGCCGCATACTTACCCGGCACCCGTTCAACTCGTCATGATTCTTGTGATCGCAGAACTGGCCCACTACTGGTATCACCGGATTTCTCACCGTAAAAAATGGCTCTGGCGTTTTCACACCGTTCATCATGGTGCCCTTCGCGTTTATTCCCTGAACTCAGCGCGCTTTCACGTCGTCGACATCTTCTTTAATATGCTCGCTTATCTGGCACCTCTTTCACTCTTTGGGGTGAGCGATGAAGTGTTCTATGCGTTCCTCACCGTTAACGGCATCACCGGGCTCCTCGAGCACGCCAACATCAAATTCCGCGCAGGTTTTTTGAACTATGTTTTTAACACCGCCGAACTTCACCGCTGGCACCATTCAGAAGTCTCAAAAGAATCTCAGTCCAATTTCGGGAAGGTCCTCTCGATTTGGGACGTAATTTTCAGTACACATCTCTATACGAACGTAAAAGCTGTGGCCCGCGTAGGTATCGGCAAGCGTAAAGAAGTCCCGCCAACTTTCATCGCGCAGACAATGTATCCGTTCGAAGTTTCCAAAGAACAGAAAGAGAAAAAGAAAATGAGCGAGCCAGAGCTCGCCGAATTAGCGTTCCGCGCCCGTGAATTTGAATCAGTGGCAGAAGTGAGAGGAGAAGTATGAAGTCTCTGTTGGCCCTTGTCTTTATCCTGATGAACATGAACTCCGTGAGGGCATCAAATATCGAAATCTCAAGCAACGATTGTAACTTCGAGAAGAGCCAGGAGCGGGACGGTATCAACCTTCGCGTGAGTAAGATCATCGCTGTGGAAAATTCTCTTTCTGCCTGGGACATTGATCTTCCATCGGACAAGATTCAACTTCCATTAAAAGAAGGCACGAAGATTGTTATTAATGATGAATCTGACGAAGAGATCATTATCAGTTACAAAAATGGCTTTCTCATTCACGATCACAAGGCCCTCTCGAATTTTTCCCGCGATACTCTTGAGCTCGCGATCTCGCCGGATTTAAAACATATCCGTTCGGCAAAATTCACTCGGAAGGGGACCGGAATTCTTTCGCTCTTTGGTTCAGAAAAATTTGAGTGTAAGTTCTAGATTTTTTTGATCGTGCCGCTCGTGGCATCGAGCTCAATTCTGTCACCGTTTTTCAGGATACTAGTGGCATCCTTCACTTTCACCAGTGCAGGTACTTTCGCTTCTCTGGCGAGAATCGAAGCGTGACTCAGAAGATTTCCCTCCTCAAGAATCACTCCTGCCGGGCGCTCCCGGAGATACAGCACGAGATCCTTACTGTTCTTCAGGACAAGAATTTTTCCGGCCATGTTTTGGGGGGAGAGAACGCATTCACCGGCAACTTTTCCCGGGGAAGCGGGAAGGCCGACCAGAAGATCACCTTTGCCCGATAATGGGACCTGAGATTTTTCCCGCGCCAATGCTCCGGAGACTTTATTTCTATCGAGGGAAATTTCCACTTCCAGATCGGGAAGACCTGCAGTCTTCATTCGCTCAGAAAGCCCCATGATGGATTCGAGTTCCTGAAAGGTTATCTTCGGGGTGCCTGATCTGAGAAACGCTTCCTCGATATTATTTCCGTGAATCTGGAGATAATCATCACCAAAGGCCACCACCGTTACCGGCCCCTGAAAAAGACGAACAATCCTGGATGAGCTGACAGATGTTGAGAGGCCCAGGTCAGAAAGAAGCTTTTTGAACCGGGCCCCGTCGAATGCCATTAGAATTTGATCTTTTTAAAGAGGGACTTGCCCTTCTCTTTCAGGTCAGAACTACCACCGGTTTTGAGCTTAGCGATTTCCGTCTCGATCTTGTCCTGGTTTTGCTTATAGAGACCTTCGAGATTTCCCAATTGTGTCAGGTTTTTATTATTTCCGCTGATCGCAGACAGCAATTGCTCTTTCGGCTGGTTAATTTTCTCATCTACCATCGCAGTGAGTTTTGCCTGCGCATCGTGAAGCTTATTTCCGATTTCGCGACTGAAGCCCGAAGCGAGCTCAGTGCCGAGATTGGAGTTGATATGCATGTTGAGATTGGCGAAAGTTCCGGTCGCAGTCCCATCGAGATTAATCACGGGGATGTTATTCACAACGTTGTTAAGAATCTCACTGGCGATCTTGTTCTGAGTCTCAATCACGTATTTCGGATGAGTGATGGCGCTGATCCAGTTCATGCTCACGTTTTCGCCCTGAAGCTCAGCGCGGATCGTGCTCGAACCGACTGCATTGAGAAGTCCGAACTTGAGATTCTTGTCGTTGGTGAACATCTTCTCGGGTACGCCGAACGAATTCACCTGAATGAGTGCCGATTGTTTTCCAACCGCGTGAGTGAAGTCCGCAGTGAGGACTGCCTTCACACCGTGAATATTCGTCGCCGGGAAATCCCCCTGAAGATCAAGCACGACCGGTTTCATGATCTGCTTCGGACTTGTCGTTACGTTCGTAAGAGTTCCCGAAACGTTCCCTGAGTAAGAGTCTTTTGTTCCTTGAGAACTGATCGCAGCTTTCTTCAACCAGAAGAGTGGATAACCAGTGGTGACGGGAAACACGTAACTCTTCCCTTCGGTTCTCTTCGGAGGAATAACTTCTTCTTTTTCTTCTTTTTTCTCTGGAAGGTATTGCTTTGCGAGTGCCTGGTACTTGCGGGCCTTGGCGATTTTGTCCGCAAATTCTCCCGCAAAGAGGTGCATCGCCATGTCTTTAAAATCAATCTTCGGAATCTGGAAGTGACCTTTGAGCGATTCCACATCCGCCTTCACGAGGTTCTCCACTTCTTTCGGATACGCAGAGATCGCTTTCACTTCGTTCTGAAGTTGCTTCGAGGAGCTTTCGATTTCCTTGTACTGCTGCTGAACATCTTTCAGAAGATCGGTGAGCTTCTTGATGCCTTCAGCTTGCTTCAGGAAATTTTTCTGGCCGCGAACTTCCGCCAGTTGTGTCTCAACCGATTTAAGCTTTGAAGTATCCGAGAGCTCTTTTACTTTTCCGTCCCAGAAAGCTTTCTTGGTATTCACGTCAGCAGTGAGTTCCTTGATGCGAGCCTCGGACTTGAGCTCGCCACGAATTTTTTCAAGCTGAGCTTTCGGATCTCCCCCTTCAAGCAGAGAAATCACATCGCCGAGAACATTGCCACCATATTTGTTCTTCACCTGATTCATCACCTGGGCCTGGAGTGCCTCCATCTTCGAAGGCTTCGCCGGTGACGGTGGAAGAACGTGGCCAGGGCTTGAGCGCTTACTCATGAGCATGATGTTGTTGATGCTCGCTTCTTCCACCACGAATTTGGCGCGGAGAAGAGCGTCCCACAGGAAGCCGAAGTGGACGTTGCCGATCTCAAGGGAATTCAGAGAAGGTTTTTCCGCATCTGTGACTTGCAGGCGATCAAGATCAAAACTTCCGCCGATAAAACTCGTGCGAATACCATCAACGTTGACTTCGGCTCCATTGGCCTGAGTTCCGACGTACTCCACGAGTTTTTTCAGGTGATGATCAAAGTAAAAGCTGAAGTAAATATAAGTGAGTGCCCACAGGACAAGTACCGGAACGATTGCTTCGTAACGGATGGGGCCTTTTCTTTTCTTCGGTTTTTTTTCTGCTGTATCTGCCATAGTTCCCCCGCTTACCACTTGTATTGCTCGTACTTGTAGTACCACTGATAAAACTTCGTCGCCTGAACTGCTTTCCACACCTTGGTGTCTTTGAAGCGGGCGACAACTTTTTCACGATACTGAAGGATAAGACGTTTACTGATGATGAACACAATTGGTGAAAGAAGAATTGTGATCACGCCGGAGCCCATCACGATTGAATTATTGAAACGGGTGAAGGGAACGATCGGCATGTTGTAGAGAGTGGTGAAGAGTCCTTCGAGCGAATGCATCTCGAGGACTTTTCTTCCTGCAAAATCAAAGATCGGATCAAGGAGGAACGCGATGAACTTGAAGAAGAACGCAGCAGTGAGTGCGGCGCCGATCTGGATGCGGAAGAAAAAGAGAATGAAAAATACGAGCAAGCTCTGGAGAGACAACACCGGAGTCATCCCGAGAATGAAACCGCAGGTGAGTCCGGCAGCAATCGAGATCGTGCCGGTATCGGAGTTCAAGAGCTTAATGAACCCGAAGATTTGTTTGAGAATTAATCCCATGAAACGCTCCTCAGAAATTGATACAAAAATTTTAAACGAGGGGAGCGGGCCTGAACAGAAGAAAGGGGGATGCGCCCCGCACAGAATGAGCAGGGCGAGAGCGTGGCCGACTTAACTGGTCTTTTTGCTACTCACCGTAATAGCGATAGGTCTCTGCCATACGGAACTCTTCATTCGCCATCTCCGTAAGAACGAAATGGGATTTCTCGAGTTCAGGTTCATAACCATTCGGGTGGGAAGTGTGCCAGTTCCAGGCGTGGGCCACGATGGTCTCCATATCTGGAAAACTCCTTTCCCACTCGAGCTCGGCCTTGATTTTTTTTGAGCTTGCGACAAGAATGTCCGGGTCGCCCGGACGTCGCGCAGTTTCTTCCACGATAATTTTTCTTCCGGTCACGCGCTCGCACGCAGCAATTACTTCGCGGACGGAGAATCCTTTTTCCGAACCAAGGTTGTAAACATTGCCCTTGCCCGGGACGATTTTCCTCATCGCCATCACATGCGCACGCGCGAGATCCATCACGTGAACGTAATCGCGGATGCAGGTGCCATCCGGAGTTTGGTAATCGGTGCCGAAGATCTTTACTGATTTTCCTTCACGGGCAGCAGTGAGGATTTTTGGGATGAGGTGACTTTCCGGACGGTGATCTTCACCAATCAATGAGTCTGGAGAAGCACCTGCCACGTTGAAGTAACGAAGAATCGTGTAGCCGATCCCGTAAGCTTGACAGCCATCCTCGATCGCCATTTCCATCATCATTTTTGAGCGGCCATAAGGGTTGATCGGTGAGAGCCTATCGCTTTCCTCGATCGGAGTTTTTTCCGGAATGCCGTAAACCGCGGCGGTCGATGAGAAGACGAGTTTTTTGACGTTGCAGAGATTCATGGCTTCAAGAAGCATGAGGGAGTTGGAGAAATTGTTCTGATAATATTTGTACGGATCGGTGACACTTTCTCCCACTTCAATGTTGGCAGCAAAATGCATGACCGCTTCGATCCCATGAAGTTTCATCTTCGTGACAAGCAGGTCAATGTCTTCAGTTGATCCCCGGACAAAGGCCGCTCTCCGGTCAATCGCTTCTTCGTGACCATTGGAAAGGTCATCATACACCACGACCTGATGACCAGAATCGAGGAGCTCCCTGACTGCGTGACTTCCGATGTAGCCGGCACCACCGGTGACAAGGACCTTCATTTTCTTTCTCCTAAGAAAGTGGATGAACGCTGAAGCGAGGCCATTTTGAGATATCGTTTTCGAGACACATCTTCGCCAGGTCGAGCGACTCACCGATCACCACGTGCATATCGAGATAACGGTAAGTCCCGAGGCGACCAATGAAAGTGAGGTTCTGTTCTTTCTCCGCCATGCGGACGTAACGTTCAAGAAGTTCCTTGTCGTCATTCAGGCGCAGCGGATAGTAGGGAGTGTCTTTTTCTCCGCAGAGAGCGGAGTATTCCTTGAAGCACACGGTTTTTTCGTGTGACTCCCATGGAGTGAAATGTTTGTGTTCAGCGATCCGTGTGTAAGGAACATGTTCTTCGCAATAATTGATGACGGGATTTCCCTGATAGTCGCCGTTTTCCACGAAGCGCTCAAAGTTAAGCGTGCGGTATCCGAGTCTACCGAACTCGAATTTAAAATACCCATCCATGGGCCCACTCCAGAAGAGGTGGTCAAAATCCCTTTTCCTTTCCGGTTCAATTTTGGTGCCAAGGCGGACGTCGATGTCATGATGATCGAGAATGCGCTTCACGATCTCCGTGTAACCCGACAGTGGGATGCCCTGATATTTTTGGTTGTAGTAATTGTCGTCGTAATTAAATCTCACCGGCAGGCGCTTAAGAATAGAAGCAGGAAGTTTGGAAGGTTCCACTCCCCATTGTTTCTTCGTGTAGCCGTAGAAAAAGTTCATGTAAAAATCACGGCCCAAAAACTTCATCGCCTGATCTTCAAAACTTTTAGGTTCCTTGATCGATTCATCCGCGAGTCCGCCAACGAAGTCTCTGGCTTCCGCGGGGCCGAGTTTTTTATTGAAAAACTGGTTGATGGTCAAAAGATTGATCGGGAGGGAAAAAACGCCCCGGGCAGTATGGGCCTTCACACGATTCACGAACGGTTCAAACTTGCCCCACTTATTCACGTATTCCCACACATCTTCACGACTGGTGTTGAAAATGTGCGGCCCATATTTGTGGACCATGACTCCGGTTTCTTCATCACGTTCGGTGTGACAGTTTCCGGCGACGTGAGGACGCTCATCAAAAACTGTGACTTTAAATTTTCCACTTTCCACAAGTTCCCGGGCAAGCACTGCTCCCGCAAATCCCGCACCGGCAATCCCAATGTGTGCTTTCATCAATGCATCTCCTGTTGGCCTTCAATCCTGACCTGTAACTGATCCACATATCTTTTAAGGGCGTCATCCAGAGAAGGAAGCATGCTGATTCTCTCGGAAGACAAAACGGAGTTTTTAGGACGGGGGGCACGCAAAGCAAGCTCTTCGCTCGTCTTCGCAATGATCAGCGAAGGATCGACATCGAGCTTAGTTTTCGCAACATCAACTGCTCTCTGGGCAAATTCGTGCCAGCTGACCTGTGTCTCATTGGTGAGATGAACAATTCCTCTTTCGCCATCGAGAAGGAGATCAAGAGTGGCGTTCACCAGATCCGGGACATAAGTGGGAGAAACTTTCATGTCACTCGCGGCACTCACTTCCTTTTTTTGTTGAAGGTGCCGAAGAGTATTCGTCACGAAATTATATTCATCCCATGGCCCGAAGAATGAACTCGTGCGCACAATCATCGCCAGTGGATTCACGAGGAGAACTTTCTCTTCGGAAGCCGCCTTGGATTTTCCATACACGTTCATCGGATTCACCTGGTGGCTCTCCGTGTACGCTTCACCGTGAGCACCGTCGAAAACAAGGTCAGAAGAAAAATGAACGACCGGAATTCCTCTTTCCGCACAAACCGCTGCGACATGGAATGGGCCATCGACGTTTTCGCGGAAGCATCTTTCTGCATCTTCCTCGGCTTCATCCACGCGAACATATCCGGCAGCATTGATCACTGCCCATGGTTTATATCTTTGGAGAACTTCTCTCACCTGAGAAATGTTTGAGATATCCATCTCCGCGCGGGAGAGAAGACGATAGGAAATATTTCTCTGGCCACAAATTCTGGCAAACGCCTGGCCTAAAGTTCCCGTGGCACCAGTGATAATAAGCGGAGGTTGTTCCGAGTCTCCGATCGCGGAGAAAGCGCCTTCCTTTGGCGCCCACAAAATCCTTCTAGAAGTTCTCCACCAGCCAGGGTTCTTCAGAATCGGGTGGTCTGAATTGCCCTTGCTTGAGAGCTCTTTTATCAATCTGGATAATCCTGTCTGTCGGGGAGTTTTATCGGGAGATCTGAGATCAAAAACTCCCGGCTCATACATTCCTTCGCAGCTTGTGCACAGATTGTGCCAATCAAAAGTGCCCAGGAGACTCCAGGCAGTGATCGCGATGACATTTGCCCCGTTCTCCCTGGCGATTTTTGCCTCTGACCACATCTCATAAAGCCAGCGCATCTGCGAATCACGATGGCCCATGGTATGAACTTCAGTCACTGCAACGGGAATGTGAAATCTCGCCCAAGCTTCCTGGAGAAGAATATGGGGGGCAGGTGGAGTTGCCTGACCGGTATCCACTGCACCGACATCAGAGTATTGATCGACACCGTTTCCACCGTGAGTCCATTCCGGATAGAGTTCAATGCGATGATCAAGAAAGCGATTCGAGAGAAGATAATGATTGATGCCGATGACATCCGGAGCGCATTTATTTTCTCTTACCCACGAGAGTTCACTCTCAGTGAGATCACTTTTTTTTCTGATGTACTTATAGAGCGGATGAGAAGCGCCGACTTCACCGCAAAGAAAGTCCCATCCAAGCCAACGTCGTTCATTCTCAAAGTCTGCCTGATAACTGAGGCCTGTTGTACTCTGAGCGCGACCGAGATCATCAGTCTGAATGAGACGTGCATTCGGATTAATTTCCCGAATTGCCTTCATTGCGAGAATAGTACCCTTAACCTGATTGTAAACTGCCCGCAAATAAGAGGCATCTGACTGGTGGTGCGGAAACCAATGGCCATACAAACAGCTGAACCTCGCAGTCGTGTTAATTTCATTGACCGGAGTATAGTCCTCAATCCACGGATATCTCTCGGCGAATGCGCGCGCGTAGCGGGCCAGCTTCTCAGGAAATTCGGGGTCAATGAGACTGGTGTAGCGCGGGCCACTTCCGTGATGAAGGAAGCCTGCAATAGGAGTAATTCCCAGTCGCTTCAACTCAACCAGACGCTCATCCAGGAAGGTCCAGTCGAAGCGATCAATCTCATCGGGCGCCACTTTTTCCCAGAGGCAAGGGTATCGGAGTTTTTTTACTCCCAGCTCTGCAAAGAGCTGCAGATCTTCCAGTCTTTCATAGTGTCCGTTTTTTACGGACTGGTCGACAAACCTGTCATGCACTCTGTTCAGTGTGCACTCAAGGCCTGCCCACATCTCTAGTGGTTTCACTAGATGGCTCCACCTGCGGAGATCGTGGTAGGAATAATTCTTTCTACGTGAACGCGTTCGCGTTTTTTCTTCGGAAGATTTTTTTCCATCTGGGCCATACGAAGGAAAGTTTCTTCCCATGAGTTGCCCGACAGGAATGCATCCACGCGCTCCAGCCAGTCCGCCATTTCGGAACGTTCTTTCATCGCGAGCTCACAGGCCTTTACAAATCCCTCAGCAGTGTCGGCGATGTGAACGAGCTTGCTTTCTCCGTAGGGATTAATCACGTCACGAATGGAAGTTGAAACAACCGGTTTACCGGCAGCGAGGAACTCCGGAGTTTTCGTCGGAGAAATGAATCTCGTTGAATCATTCAGTGCAAACGGCATGATCGCGCAATCCCAACCCGCAAGATAAAGCGGAAGCGCGTGATAGTCTTTCTTACCGAGGTAATGAATGTTGGCTGCCTTCGGAAGAGTTTCCGGATCAATTTTCACGACCGGTCCCACCATCACAAACTGCCAGTCCGGACGAAGGGCCGCCATATCACGGAGAAGCTCGATGTTAAAACGCTCATCGATCACGCCGTAGAAACCAAGGCGTGGATGAGCGATGTTCACCTGATCATCCGGTTCAACAAGAGAAAGTCTTCCTTGTGAGAAGTGATCATAATCGATTGAGCTCGGGAATGGATGAATGTTGTGATGAGCGTGCTTGGCGGCTTCGTAAATAGAATGTCCGCCGGTGAAAACGAGATCAGCTTTTTTGAGAAGCTCTTGTTCCATATCAATCAAGGCCTGTGGCGCGCCTTTAAAGAGCGAGAGCTCATCCATCTTATCAAAGATCACGCTCACTGGTTCCAGGTGACGAGTGAAAGGAAGCGCCATCGGCGTGTAGTACCACATGGCATATGTCGAGATGTCTTCTTCAAAAAGAAGTTCATCGACGAGGTCGCGAAGAGCGGCTTCCACGTCTTCGGGTTTGATGCTTGAAGGAAGATAGGGAACTGCCACCTGAACTGCTTCGGATGTTTCACGAAGATGAAGACGTGGCATATCGGTCATTCCGAAGACTGGTTCTTCGAAATAAAATACGCGGCGGTATTTTGCGTGACGAGATAACAAATGCTGGGGACGCTGAAACACAAAATCCCAACGGAGATGGGAGAAGACTAAGAGATCCGACGTTTCGCAATGTGTGTTCATGAGTAAAGTCTCCGGCTGTTATTGATTTCTTAATGGCCCCAGGAGGGTTTTTGAGCGAGGCCCTTCATGCCAAAAGAGTGCCAATCAGGTTTTACTTAAAGTGCGAGGGCACACGATTTGAAATAATTCATGACTCTCAAAAGAAGGCGCTGAATTTCAAGGGGTGAGAGAGATGGCAGCAGAGGAATTTATGGACGGTGATGGGGCAAATCACCCGAGGAAAATATTCAGGCGCGATAAATGGAAATCATTGAATGGCGAATGGGACTTCGCGTTTGACGACGCGACAATATTTGACCGGCCCTCCGCCGTAACTGAATGGACACATAAGATCAAAGTCCCTTTCGCTCCGGAAACTCTGGCGAGCGGCATCGGCGATCGCGATTTTCATCCGCGGGTGTGGTATCAGCGCACGTTTTCATTCACTAAAACAAAGAATCGCTACATTCTTCATTTCGGCGCTGTCGATTACGAAGCGAAAGTCTGGTTGAACGGATTGCTTCTCGGTTCACATCAGGGTGGTTTCACGCCGTTCTGCTTTGACATCACTGAAGAGCTGAATGAAACAGGAATTCAGGTGATCACGGTTTGTGCGGACGATGACCCGCATGATCTCGCCAAGCCTCGCGGTAAACAGGACTGGCAGCGCGAGCCGCACAGTATCTGGTATCCGCGCACCACTGGTATCTGGCAATCAGTGTGGATTGAAGAAGTGCCGATAACCTATCTGAAAACTGTTCAGTGTTCGCCACTGCTTGAGCGCTGGGAAATTGGCATTGAAGCATTCATTGCCGGGCCTTGTTCATTTGATCTTGAACTCAGAGTGAAACTGAGAAATGGTGAGCAGCTTCTCGCTGATGATAAATACAAAGTGATTCACAATGAAGTCCACAGACGAATCGCGATGTCCGACCCGGGGATTGATGATTTCCGTAACGAGCTTTTGTGGTCACCGGAAAAACCCACGCTCTTAGATCTTGAACTTGAACTTTGGTGTGACAATAAGCTCATTGATCGCGTGTACTCGTACACCGCACTTCGATCAGTCGCTTTCAATCGCGACCGTTTTATGCTGAATGGTCGACCGTACTACATGCGGCTCGTGCTTGATCAGGGTTACTGGCCTGACACTTTCATGACTCCTCCGGACGAGGCGGCGATCATTAAAGACATCACCCTCACAAAAGCGGCCGGTTTCAATGGCGTTCGCAAACACCAGAAGATTGAAGATCCGGATTTTCTTTATTGGGCAGATAAACTCGGACTACTGGTCTGGGGAGAAATGCCGAGTGCTTATCGCTTTACCAAGGATTCCGTCGAGCGCATCACGCGTGAGTGGATCGAAGTCGTCGAACGTGACGTCAATCATCCTTCGATTGTGGTGTGGGTGCCATTCAACGAATCGTGGGGCGTTCCTGATCTCGCGGATAAAATCGCTCACCAGAGTTGCGTGCAGGCGCTTTATCACCTCACAAAAACTCTCGATACAACCAGACCTTGTATCGGTAACGATGGTTGGGAAGCCGTCGCCACAGATATTATCGGCATTCACGATTATGACGATCAACCTGAGCGACTGCTGAAAAAATATTCGTTCAGCGGAAATCCGGATGAAGTCTTCCGGAAATATCGTCCTGCTGGCCGCGTGATCACCGTCGACGAATACACGAAAAAAGAACAGCCGGTGATGCTCACCGAGTTTGGTGGAATTAAATTTGTCGAACCACACGAAGCGATCAAGAAGGCCTGGGGTTACTCCGATGCCAACACCGCTCAGGAATTCCGTCGTCGTTATGAAGAACTCATGAATGCCATTCATCGCATCGAACTCTTCTGCGGTTTCTGTTACACCCAGCTCACCGACACCTTCCAGGAAACCAACGGTCTCTTTAAGGCGGATCGCACGCCGAAGATTCCTTTGAATGTGATGGCACGGGCGACGAGGGGAGTGGGTTTGGGCCGCGGAGAACTTTCAAGTGTGCCGCAGCCACCGCCACTGGAACATGATAACGACCACATGGTCCGCGTTCAGGAACAGTAAGAAGCATCATTTGTCATTAGTCAGTAAAGTTTTCATGGGCCTCTCCGTTTTTTCCGGGCGGGTGTAAGTTATCGCCTCCCGATTCACAAAATGGAGCAGGCCCATGAAAAAGTTTTTCGCGTCTTTTGCCGTCACCATGACTCTCTTGTTTGCTCCCATTCAGAAAACTGATGCCGCTGTCGGAATCGTTGCCGCTCCTGCCGTTCTCGTTGTCGGCGGTGTGGTCGCTGCAGTTGGTGGCGTCGGACTCATTGATACTCTCACCGACGTGGGACTGATCTGTAAGCTTCCAGGCTTTGACGGATTCTTCTCGTGCTTTGGCGAGTTCGCAGTGGGTGCTGCTCTTTCCGTTGTCGGACTTGTGATTCTTGACGGTCAACAGACCCTGGCCTTCGAAGAAGTGAACCCTTCGATGAAGCATCTCTCGGGTGTTTCGGCGGAAGAGATCGCGGTTTATAACTCGGAACTCGATCAGCTGAATGCGATCAACGCTCAGATCACCGCTGAAGTTTCTGCGAATAAAAAACTCGATGCCAGCGCCCGCTGGTCCGAGATGAGCGACCTTCTTGCGCCAGCGACAATGAAAATCGCGGCCCTAAACGGCCAGGCCCTGCTGAAATCTCTGAAGTAAAATTCCCCTGTCATTTTTATACGCCGTACACCCTCTCTCCGGAGAGGGTGTATAGTTTCGGGGCCCAACAAGGAACACCCAAGTGAAAATGCTTCTCGCTCTTTCGCTTCTTCTTTCTCTCTCTGCCTACGCCGATTTCACCGACGAGCATGCGACTCTTTGCTCTTCGCCGGAGGTGCAGAAGCTCATGGGTAAAAACGGTTCATGCCAGATCGTGATCGGGAAGGTGGACACCAATCAGGTCAGCGGGCGTTGCGAAGGAAAACTTTCGGACATCACTTGTCGCGTACTCGTTTTGAAAACCTCAGACTCTGCAAGCATGACTCTCACCTGCGGCGACACATCTTCTCCGCTTCTCAGTCAGGTCCTCCAGGCAGATATTCTCAGCTACAATGTTTCGGCTCTTGTTAAAAATGGGAAAGGCGAGACAGTGACGATCAACGATCCGAAGACGTATCACGTTCTTTCAAATCCTGCGCTTGAGGTGCAGCTTTCTCAGGGTGAGAACGTTCAGGGGAAAATGATCCTCACGCTGACGGATAAATCCATTCAACTCTCGAACGTCGTCTGCCAATAATTAATTCTGGATTTGCGCTTTCGTCAAACGCGCCATCTGAAAACGACTGTCGGTTTTAAACCAGTCATTGCCGGCACCACGCCCCACCGGCGCAAATAATGTCGTATCGATCTTTCCATCTTTCATGATTGTTTCATCGATGTGAACGAGCTTCACTTCGCCGGTGATGAGCGAGCCTGAGCCGGGAGTTTTTCCATAACAAAGGAAATCACGGAACACGCATTCAAACTGAATCGGAGATTCCTTCACTCTTTTTGCCTTCACGACATCTGAATCTACCGGAGTGAGGCCCGCAAACTTGAACTCATCTTCGCCGTAGGGAAGTTCCGTCGAAGCGAGATTGATCTTTTCGTAGTTATGCTCAGTACAGAAATTCAGCACAAACTCTTTTTCGCGCAGGATGTTCTTCACCGTATCCTTGAATTGCCCGTCGGAGCTTCTGATCATCGGACAAAAAGCAATGATCATCGGCTGAGCAGAGATCGCAGTGAAAAAAGAAAACGGCGCCAGGTTATTGGATCCGTCGACGTTTCTCGTGGAAATCACCGCGATCGGACGCGGGAGGACTGAGCCTATGAGAAACTTATAATTGTCGGCGAAGGCACCATTTGTCTGGTATGTTTTCATAAACAAAGCTTATAAGAGATCAACCGATGTGGAAAACCCTGTTTTTTACGCTCGCTCTCCTCGCTCCTTTTTCCGGCGCCTTCGCGACGATTGAATTTCAATGGCTCGGTGTGGCTTCGTTTCTCATCACTGATGGCGAGACGAAAATCCTCTTTGACCCGGCCTGGTCTCGCCCCGGAGTTCTCCAGTGGGCGGGTCTAGCGAAGTTTAAGTCTGATACCGAGCTCGTGGATAAAGTGCTCGAGAAAATTGAAGTCAATAAGCTCGATGCCGTACTTGTCACGCATTCTCACTTTGATCACATCGTGGACGCGCCTTATGTGACGAAAAAAACCGGCGCCACTTTTTACACCGACAAAAATTTTGAGTTGATTGCGAAGGCCTTCGATAAAAACCTCAAAACTTCTCCACTGGAAGTGAATAAACCTCTCCAGATCGGGAAATTCAAAATCACTGCCTATCAAAGGGACCATGCTCCACTTATCGGAAGTATCGATTTCGTACCGGGTAACGTTCCGGATGATTTTGATTTTAATTTCTGGGACTACAAAGCGGGCCGCACCTGGATTTATCTCATTGAGCATCCGGAAGGAGTCATTCTCTTTCACAACACTCATGATGATGATCAGGACCTGAAAAATTATCGCCCGGATGTGACTTCGATCGATATCCTCGTCCAGGGCGTGACCAAAAGTGACGTTACTTTGCTCGTAAAAGGCTATGCGGGTACACTGAAACCAAAAGTTATCATCGCCAATCACTTCGATAATTTCCTTCTCGCTTTTGATTTTGAGAAGACTCAGTATCTCCCGACCATTGATCTGAAGAAGGCCGAGAGTGAGATGAAAAAGGCCTATCCGCTCATGGAATTCGTGGTGCCGGGTCTCTGGGAGAAAATGAAGTGGGAAAAAGGCGTTTTATTCCGTCTGGACCGGAAATAAGCCTGAAAAAACTACCCTGAGATCCCATCTCAAGGGGAGTTCCTCCTATACTTTCCCTATGTATTTCTCGCTCCTTTTTCTGATCGCTCTCCTCTCCGGAAATGCGTCCGCCTGGACGAGCTCGAATCCCGTATATGATTCAGGAACGTCATTCGCGGATCCGATGGTCCTGAAAGCAAATGACGGCTGGTACTATGGCTACGCCACTCAGTCGCGCGTGAAGGGCCGTGAAGCGAACGTCCAGTGTGCGCGTTCAAAGGACCTTCAGCATTGGGAAAAACTTCCGGACGCGCTTCCGGAAAAACCAGAGTGGGCCAACCAGCGCCAGAATTTCTGGGCCCCGCACGTTTCTTATTTCGGTGATCGTTACGTGATGTACGTTTCCATCGAACAAAATGAAGGCGGCTATTGCATTGGCGCGGGAACGTCGAATGATCCGAAGGGCCCATTCAGGAATTTCTCAAGGATCGTTTGCGGTAAAGATTTTGAAAACATCGATCCGATGGCATTTGAAGATCC
>JBJMLZ010000132.1:0-6258 GCA_045805035.1 Bacteriovoracaceae bacterium | reverse complement strand
CCGTCGCAATGTCTCTCATCCACTCATGAGTATTGCTCAGGGTTGGTTCGGGATGCCGCTTGCGACTTTCAAGGAAGTGGATTTCTCCAAGATGCGCGTGGCCTCGTGGAAAAAAGGTCTCGCTGAATACTTTGAACTTCTTCATCAGGACTTCAGTCTTGCGTACGGAGAAAAACATCTTCGCCGTTATTATCCGGAAGAACTCAAAGTGCAGTTCTTCCAGATGAAAACTTATTGGGAAGAACTCTGGACCCGTGGAGACCGCGCGGGCTTCTGGCTGTACGTCGCTTGTCTATTCATCTGGGCGTTCCCGATTCTCTTCTTCAACTCCGCTCCTTTTCAGGCAGTCGCGAGTTTCTTCCTGCTTATTCTCTATCGCTTCTTTTCGAAAATTGTTTTCCAGGAATCGTGGCGTGGAATCGCGCTTCACCTCTTCGGTGCTCTCGTGTGGATGGGAACTCTTATCTGGTGGGCAGTGACGTCGGTGAAAGATCGGTACGGTTTCAGAGCGAAATCGCAGTACTAAAAAAGTGCTCCCCTTTCGGTGAGCACTTATCAATTCAAATTATGGCATAACGAGAAGCTGGCCACCAACGTGAGCTGGGTGCATGTCACACTTCATAGTGAAGAGGCCGTCTTTGTCCGCCTTGAACGTCACAACTTCCTTCACACCTTTCTTCACGTGCTTTCTCACGTTGAAGTCAGGAATAAAAAATCCGTGTTCGCCGGACGGAACGTTGTTGATGAGTGTGAGTTCAACGTCATCGCCTTTTTTCACGATGATTGTGCCGGGAAGCCATTGTTTAACACCATCAGTTTCGTAGTTTACGAGAGTGATTGATCTTTTTTCAGCGAAGGCCGATACCGAAAGCGCTAAAAGGGCCATTGCGACGAGAAATTTCATAGAGACTCCTTGGTTTACTTGAGCGTATCCATTGTTAATCAGCTTCAAAAGCTTTACAATATAAGAATCAATTGAACGAAAGGATGAATCATGGGTTTCGGACGTAAAAGCAAAGCAGTCAAAATGCTCCGCCGCAAAGGTCAGGCCAAGAAGAAAGCTAAGACTCAAGCGAAGATCGCAGCTGGTAAGGCGGCTAAGAAGAAGTAATCAGAATTTAAGCGTTGGCATGAAAGGCCCAAGGGAAATTTCTTTTGGGCCGATCACATGCAACAAGATGCGGACTTTCTCTTCCAGAGATCCCGCCACCATCACCATCCGCTTCATCTGCGGATCATCTACCAGAAAGACAGCGCAATAGTTAATGAGAAGTTCCGGATCTTCGAGAGTCGCGGCAAAGCTTTCTCTCTGAACAACATCCGGGAGAAAATGATTCGCCCAACGCTCAAGCATCACCTTGAGACTCGTGAGCTCCATATCGAATTTTTCCTCTGAATCGAGCTCTTCCTCAATCGGACGATAGCGATAGATCTTATAAGGATTCTCGCTCTCAAAATCCGTCAGGCGGCATTTCACCGCACCAGTGATGTAAATATCGAGACGCCCGTCGGGATACGTGGAAAGGATATGAGGCATTCCTGCGACACAGACTTCGCCACAATAATCTTCGAAGTCATTATGAGGGACTACTGCGATCGGGATTTGATAGTCGATGGAGTCTTTAATCATCTGCCGGTAACGAGGCTCAAATATGTGATACGGAAGGGTAACCTTCTTGAACAAAATGGAGTTTTGAAGCGGAAATATAAAAACTTTGTTCTCCATCCCATGAGCGTACTCCCCGGTCCCTTCTCTCACAAGGAGGCGTGGCCAAAGGAAGTCTATATTTCCCGCCACTTAAATTACTTGGCCATTTAGGAGATTCTAATATTTGTAAAATGTTCACCTGATATTCCATGAAGTAGTGCCTTGCGATATTCTTCGCGCACTTTTTAAACCCGTCTCCTATGAAGGAACATATGAAAAGACTTCTGGGTAACGTCGTACAAGCTCTTCTTATCACTACTATCGCGATCGTCGCGGTTCTGAACTCCTCCGTGAAGAACACGGACGAGATCAAACCACATCAACCAACTCACGTCACAGTCGTCACTGCAGAATAACAAAAAGGACTTCTATGAAAAGCCTCCAGAAAGCAATGGTTTCGTGCGCCCTGATTTTAACAATGATTAATCCCGCACGTAGTGCTGTTGGCGTTTCATTCGCGGCCCCTGTCGTCGTTGTTTTAGGTGTAGCGGCACTCGGTGTGAGTGGTGGCGCTGGATACGCGGGATATCGTCTCATCAAGAAAAAAACTACGGGAATGGTTGTTGCTGGTGTTGGAGCATTACTCGCTTCTGCCGGTGCTGCTTATTTCGGACTTCTTCTTCTCGATGGAAATCAACAGGGACAGTTTGGAGAAATTTCTTCTGAGAGTGCAGCGGCTCTCGGTGTTTCTGCTCAGGACATCGCTGTTTACAACTCTGAAGTTGAACAAGTGAATGCCATTGCCAGAGAAATCGGCGAACAATTGAATGGCCAGGAGAACGTGGAACTTTCACGCGATCTCTGGGTTGAACTTGGTTCAGAGCTTTCACCGGCGACGATGAAAACTGTCATCGCCATCGCTCAGCAGGAAGCTTAATCATGAAATGTTTTAAGAAGGCGGTTGTTTCCTGCGCTCTCGTCACAACTCTTCTCGCGCCTACTGCACGCGCTTCTGTCGGAATGGCCTTCGGTGGCCCGGCCGCGATCGTTGTTGGTGCTGCTTGCATGACTGTGAGTGTGGGCGGAGCTTACGGCGGATATCGTCTGATCAAAAAAGGTAAGACTGCTCTCGGCATCGGCGCGATCGTTCTCTCTGCCGCCGTGGGCCTCTGGGGATTTGTTCTTCTCGATGGAGAACAGCAAGGACAGTTCGCGGAAATTTCTCCTGAGCACGCCGGAGAACTGGGACTCTCTTCAAAAGAAGTTTCAGTTTATAACTCTGAAGTTGAACAGGTGAATGCAATTGCCCGCCAGATCAGCGAAGAACTCAATGGCTCTGATAACATTGAACTTGCTCGTGACATGTGGATCGAGCTCGGCACACAGCTTTCACCGGAGACGATGAAGACTGTGGTCGCGATCGCGCAACAGAGTCTCTAGATTACTGCTTACTACTCATTTCATCGGCCATGCGTAGAATCTCTGTTTTTAAACCATTCAGAGAATCACGCTTGGCCTTCATGAGCTCCGACGTCTCGCTCGAAATGATCAACGGCGCTTTTCTTTCCTTCACGCTCTCCGATTCCACCGCCATATAGAGATATTCATTGCGAACATCCCACAGTGCCGCTCTCGTGATGAAAAGAGCATTCGTTGTTGTTCCTGGGATAAACAATGCAGGAAGAACGAGAATGTAAGTTGCGCCCCATCCGTTCATGAATTGCTCTGCCGATGACACATTCGAGATCACTAAAAGTGCATCTGCTCCATGATGAGCGGCGGCCAGGCGAATGGCCTTCATGTCTTTTCCGTTCACCACCGATTCATTGATGAGGAACATCTTTGAAACTTCGCCTGTCGCTTTCAGCTTTTCTTCAAGCTCCATGATCTCTTGCTTATCGTTCGAGTTCCAACGGAGATCCCAGTTGCGAAAATTGTTCTCAACAAAATACACGCCGACCTTAAATGGCTTCGGAAGCTGCGGCTTCATCTCCAGCACCTTCTTGATGTCTTCGTCAGTCACCTGGCGAGGCTCTTCGACGATGAGTTGCTGGCGAAGCACCTCTCTATTGAAGCCTTTCGAGGAACAGGAAATGAGGGCGCTGAGAGCGAGGAGAATGGTGATGGTTTTCATGGTAAAAGGATAGACTTGAAAAAGGCCTATGTCTAACCCCTTGAAAGCCTGTTTTCCCCCCGACCGGTAATCATTACAATCGTGCCCCCGAAAATCCATCCTCGCCTTACTATTCTCCCATGAAGTTTCTCGCAGTCATTTTCCTTCTTCTAATCAGTTCATTTGCCTTCGCCGGTGAAGTTGTTCTTCTCACGTCACTCAAACTCGGCGGCATGAACGTGAGACACCTCGAGAAGAAATTCAAAAAGGCGTTCGCGAATTCCGGCCACGAACTTGTAATTCATCACAAAGCTGATCCGAAAACTCTTCATCAGGTGATGACTTCGGATGAGACGGAAGTTGTAATCTGGGTTTCGCACGCTGCTGGCGAGCAGGAATTGAAGCCAGGATTTAAAGCAGAAGACATCATCCTCGACATCTGGGGTAACGACGTCAAAAATTTCTTTACGCTCGTTCCGAAGAATATGAAGTTTCTTGGTCTCGTTGGCTGTCAGGCGGAAAAGATTGTTGATGGTTTCCGCACGCGCGGCAATTTCGATGCGTATCCAAATCTAGAAATCATGAGCTTTGATAAGAAAGTTCACCTCTACTCTGCTTTTGATAAAACTGTGCAGGCAGCGGCCACGTATCTTTCTACTCCACACGAACATAAAGAAGCTCCTGCTTTGAATTCAGTTGAATTCAATGTTGAGCGTGTGACGTTTGAAGAATCTCCTTCACTTCAATCTGGTTGGGTTGAGTTTGGCGACCAGGTGCTCGCGTTCTTTGATGTGAATTCAACTTCGGCCGCGGGATCAGTGAATGAAAACGTATTCAATAAGATCGAAAGAAAGAACATGAAATTCTTCCGCGCAAAAAGCGAAAGCAGTGTGGACGAGAGTCTTGGGAAACTTGTAATCACATCCGTTCAAAACATCGGGACCTGGACCTTGTTTGCGAAGGATGGGCATCCGATTGGTGGTAAGGACCAGCAGCTTTACGTTTACAAAAGACCGTAAAATCGTCATTTCAAATAGTTCGTGCTTATTCCCCAACGAAAATTGTCATCACAATTACTCAAGTTAGGCCTCAACTATCCGATAAATCATACATAACGTTTTTGTTTATTGAGAGGCCTTATGCTTTCCAGAATCCTTTTACTCACTTTGATGGTGTCGATGAATGCATTCGCTGCGGATGATTGTTCGCCGACTGTGATTGATCCGAATGTGCTGAAGGATTTGTCTGGAGTAGCGAGCAAGATGAAGATCGAATGTCCGAATCAAATCAATGCAGCTGAATTTTGTACAGCTGTTGGTATGCAGCTTAGTGAGACGAATCCTGCAAACGGAACTCGTTATTCTTACCAAACCAAAATTTATAAAGCTGCGTGTGTTGAAACAAATGATTCACCAGAAGTAATCCAAGCAAAAATTCAAAATTTTTGGAACCGCTACCATGACCAGTTAGTTTGTAATCAACTGGGTTCTATGGTGAAGAATGGTAATGTTTTAAAATTGGCGGTTGAAAAGAATTCCAATGAATTTATTAACGACACCGTTAGAAGATGGCACGTAAATTTAAATCATGTTGATAATTCGGATCATAAGACAGTTCTCGATTTTATTGACGAACAACTAGCCCAAGCACAAGGGACTCCACTCGAGGCTACCCTCAGGAGATATCAGACATTGTTTAAAAATAATGGTGCTAAAAACAGCAGAGATTTATGAGGTATCTTTTACTCACATTAGCTCTTACATTTGTAAATATAGCTCACGCGGTTACCGAGTGTGAGATATATGGAGATGATGCTATCAGTGATATTACTAATCTTGCTGTTCCAAATTGTATAAGCGACGACAATATTTTTAGTGAGAATGATGCAAAAAGATCGAACCCGAAACAAGCTGGACCAATTTGTGGCTCCTGCAGACAAAAATTAGATGCTCGGGTTTCAATCACCGCTGAAGATAAAAAAAGACTCAAAAAACAAGCATATCTCGAAACAATGTATTCAGAGTTTGAAAAAGCCATGACTTCTGCTTCTGTAGAAATCGTAGCAATGAGAAAACTATTTTCAACAGGGTCGGAATTTAATCAATCTCAAAACAAATGTAATCCGAGTGCACTTTCTCAAAAGATGAGTCGATGTGGTCAAGAACAAAAAGATTTTCTTTCCAATAAGAACTTCGCTTCTCGATTTGGAGCCACGATCGCGGAAATGATCACAGGTGAAAAAGCTTCGAATGCAATTCTAAGTTCATCTACTGAAAATCAATGTTCGCTTACTGGTCAAAACATTCTAAGCCTAAAGCCATTATTGCTTGAAGAATCGATTACTCCACAATTGGTTCAAAAATTAGCTGCCTTGAATGTCTCTAAACCTGAGGATATCTGGATTGCAGTAAACGAGGGAAATTTTGGCGATCTCTTTAACCATCATCCTTTATTTAAAACGCTTATAGAATCACCCAAAGATTTCACTGCATTCTTT
>JBJMLZ010000131.1:0-10304 GCA_045805035.1 Bacteriovoracaceae bacterium | reverse complement strand
GGCACCGGCCCGAAAGCGGGTGGCATTGAATACATGCGCGAGTTCCATTTCCCGCTCATTCACCAGGACCAGCGGTTTGGTGAAGTAAAGTGGGCGCAGGATTCCGGTTACACGCTCAATACTCCACGGCCATCGCTCATTTCTATCAAGGGCAGAATTTCCCGGTTTGAGATTTTTTCTCTCGATTTCATGGAAAAGTATGAGCTCTTCATGGGTTCAGTTTCTGAGAAAGACAAACGCGAGATCATGAATTTCATCAAATGGGTAAAGGAAAATCTCGAGGATTATCTCAACGGCAGGCATCTCAACTTTGTGATTCCGGGACAGCTCTCTTACAACGACAAGTCTCTCATTAAAGAAGCGGGCCTCTTCGTGACGGTTTCTCCTCGCCCAAGTGTGCGTGCCCTTCAGTATTTCCTCGGTGCTCTTGCACTTGGGAGCGGGATATCTGTCGTCGCTCTCACTGCTGAGGCCTACGACACCTGGAAAAGTATTCTGGATATCGCCTGGAAGTCTGGTTTCTCAAAATCCAATCTGGATGTTGCGATGATGAGTCCTGAAGCGCTTCAGAAGCTGATGCGTTCTCCTCATTACAGTTTCATCTGGGCCGGATCTTACGTAAAAATGCATGGTGAAGTTTATCAGCATGTCTTTGACGGAGAAGCACTTCAGAAAGACATGAGAAAAATTCTTTCGGAAGCTGATGGTGTCACACTCACGGATCCGCAGATGATCCTTGATCAACTGGTTTGGACTCGCTCACTTGCCATCAATACGATGAGGCATGGAGCACCACTGGAGCTCAACGCATGAAAGTTCTCGTCGTCGGCGCAGGCAAAATGATCTCAGCGATATTAGCTGGCCTTCCGGCGGCGGAACTTTCTCAATGGGGAATTGTTTCCAAGTCTGGCGAATCTGCAAAAAAAATGGCCGCACTTTATGGCATGAAGTTTGTTGAGAAAGTTGAAGACTTTAAAAATCCCGAATGGATTCTCCTGGGCTGCAAGCCTCAGCAAATTAAAGAAATCAAAATTCCTGACGTTCCGGTGATGAGCGTGCTTGCTGCTCTCACTGAAAAAACTCAGAAAGAGATTCTCGGTGTGAAGCACCTCGTGCGGGCCATGCCGAACCTTCCTGTTCGTTACAATCAGGGCGTAACTCTCCTGTCTTCCATCTCTTCTTCGCACCTGAACTTCCCACTTGAGCTCTTTGGGAAACTTGGTACTGCCAAAGTGATGTCTGAGGCAGAGCTCGAAGAGATCACGCTTCTCACAGGCTCTGGCCCTGCTCTCTTCTATGAATTCGCGCGCTCACTTTCACAGGCCTTCACTTCGCTTTCCACTGAAGAAAGAGAAGAACTCACAAAATCCCTTATGAAAGGGGTCGCTGCTTCTGTTTCTGAAGACAACTTTGAGAATCTCATTAATGCCGTGACTTCCAAAGGTGGCGTCACCATCGCGGTTCTGGAAGAGTGGAGAAAGAAAAATCTGTCGGGTGTTCTCTCAGACGGAGTCCGAAACGGGATCAAAAGAACGGAAGAGCTTAAAGCGCTCCTTCTTCAAAGCTGAAGTCGGCCTTTTCTGCATTCAAAGCTTTATAGAGCTCACTCGTGCAAAAAGTATTCTGCGCAAAAGACATGCAGCGATTCACTTCTTTTTCACTGCGTTTTTCATTCAGTGTTTTTCTTTGCGCCTTAGTGAGAACTACAAGATGCTCGCGCAATAAATCATCCACGTAAAGACAAGTGCAGCTCTGGTCACAAGTTGCCACTAGTTTCTGAACTTCAGAGGCCTGGTCGAGTTGTGCTTCCATGTCATCTTCGACCTGCTCCATGCGCGGACGGATCGTGCGAAGAAGGAGCGAGGCCTCATCATTATCCGGAACGCAGTCTAAAGGCCCCATCTCGCCATCAAAAATTTTTGTCAGAAGTTGTGTTCCGAGAATCACTTCGCCACGGGAGAATTCTTTTTGTGTAGCAGGTGCAGATACTGTCGGCGCTGGAGTTGGTGCCGTCTTTTTCGACGTCGAGCAGGCAGCAACCAGGAGAAGGGCAAAAGCAATTTTCAGCATGCTTTATCTTAGCAGATTCGGTGTGGTTTCAGTCAAGGATCAGAGAGCGGTGAGTTTAAAGGACTCTCGTTGCGCCAGATGCTCAACGGTGAGCTCAAGCGCCAGAAAGCGTGGATCCTTTCTTAAGTTTTCCAGATCTGCGGTAACGGAAGCCGGCGAGCGATTGGGGTATTTCTGGTGAAGTTCGGTGAGCATGTCGTGAACGATGGCCTCACACAGCGTGTTCTTCTCGGCCTTGTATTTCTCTTCAAGGACGCGCAGAAAGAGTTCTTTATCTTTCAGATCTTCTGCCACAACTGAGACCGGGGATTTTCGGACCGTGACCTTATCCTTGTCGAGGATCATTCCTCCGCAGGAAAAGCAAACGGCGATCAGACTTAAGAGAACAACGACCTTCATAGAAGTGCGTATCGGTACCCGACCAAAAAACTTTAGGGAGCGGCCTTCTTTGCCTCTCAATGAGTTCTGTTGAATTTTGTCTCACTTCGTAGCATCATGGGGGAAGGGAGGTGTTCTCATGGAAGACATCCGGGCAATTCTCTCGCAGTTCCATTCAAGGAAACGCAAAGAAAACGACATCCAGAAAGCGGGTGCCGCGCCTACCGATTCGCCTCTTTCTTCCGAGATCCCTGACGTTTTCTTCGATGTTGTTCTCCAGAAATACAAACTGAATCGTCATGAGATTGCACTTCTCATGTTTCTTTATCGCCAGGTCTGGTGTCGCGCGAATCTCTATAAATCACACGGAATCGGCCCTATGAATTCTCTCGCTGAACTCTCGCAGCAGCTTCAACTCTCGATTGAAGAGCTTCATCACCATGTTCGGAGCCTTGAAAATTACGGCTTCATTGAGACCGTGAGATCGGGCCAGTATTTTGTCCGTAAGTTCTTCACTGAAGATCTCGACCGGAAGTACGGCCAGAACTACAACGACTTCTTTTAGGGCAGGGGAGTGGTACTCTCGCCCAGACTCGCAAAGCTTGCGGGCCACTATCATCATCATGAATCTATCTGGGACATAGGCTGTGACCACGGCAAACTAGGGTTGTCCTTCCTGAATGAAAAGGAAGTGAAAGCAATCCATCTGGTAGATCCCAGTCTTCCCGTCATAGATAAACTAAGATTTTTAATTGATTCGTATATTACTGATCCCCTTTTAAAAATACAAATTCATCATGAAAACGGCCAAGATGTGATGATGAGTAATGAGAAAAAACTAGTTCTCATTGCCGGTATGGGAGGAAAAGAAATTGAATCGATTCTTGAGTCATTGAAGAAGAAACTGACTCCTGAAGATGATGTCGTTATTTCTCCTCATCGGGATATTCTTCAACTGCGGAAATGGCTCCATCACTCAGTGTTCTCCCTTGGAAATGAATCTTTAGTTTGGGATGAGGGACGCTACTATCAGGTGATTTCTCTCAATCTTCGAGGGAATGAAAAAGTCCATCCGTTTGGGAGAGAAATCTTCGGTGATGATAGGGGCGAGGAGTATAGAATTCAGCAGCTCAGGACCTTCAGTGCCCATAAGGATGTGCGTTCTCTGGAATATGCGGATTATCTTAAAACGCTAACTCAACGATTTTAATTGCAGCAACACGAACTGTGATACAATTTGTTTATGGCCCAGGAACAGTTGTTCTACTATTTCGGCGAAGATGAGGCCTTCTTCCGCACCCTCCAGGGAGAATTCAAGAAACATACTAAAATTTCTTTCCGGTTCGAACGCAAGTTCGGCGGTAACGAATCACAGATTCAGGCATTGTTTCTTCTCATCAGTCAGAACAAACCAAAATGTGTCTTCATCGATTTTTCCAAGGAAACAGAAAACTATCTGCATCTGGCGCGACTGATTGCCCACACGAACTTCAGTGATAAACCCCTCTCAGTAGGGCTGGTGGATTATCTTTCTCCGCCGGAAGTTATGTTTGAAAGTATCAGCACCGGGATCAATCTCACTCACATCAAATCAGCGGAGACTTTTGACTGCGTTTTTGATGTGGCCTCGCTTCTTTCTCCTGATTCACTTCCTCACGGGTTTGCCACTGCCGAGTTCACGGAAACGTGGGAGGCAGGACTTCCGGCGAAAATCGGATATGTCACCAAGGCCGGCATCCATTTGGAAACGGATTACAAGACGGCAAAGGGTGACCGGATTCTTGTGAACCATCAATGGACGAAGGAAAAGATTGTTCCTTCACGCGAGCTTTTTGTCACAGAGTCATCTAAGAAAAATCTTTTCTATCACTTTGAGAATGCGGTCGATGCCGAATTCGTTTTCATCGATGAGTTTGTTCCTGCAGAAGGAATGGACGAAGTCGTGATCAAAGAAAAGCGCGACTTCCGTGATGATCAGATCCGGCGTCACAAGAAAAAACTTTCGAGCTGGATCGATGACAATCTCTCGCGTTCCTTTGAAAAACCGATGAAGCTTCTGATCATTGATCAGGAATTCCGTTTTCTCCAGGGACAAAAGCGTACCGATAAATATCCATACATGATCCGGTGTGCTCCTTATCTCACCGACATTGCCGAAGATCTGAATCGGTTGTGTCCGCAGATCATTGCGGTGGCCCTCGAAAAACCCGAGATTAAGGACGCTAAGAACAATTTTGATTTCGTCGAAAAACTTGTGAACGTTGTGAAGCGTGATCATGCGGAGACTTCTCCGTACATTATCGTGTTCAACACCAAGATCAGTACCAAAGAACTTCGTGACCAGCTGAAGTATGAGCATATGATGACGTCGGACGGGGAGCTTGGGCCCGAAGTCCTGATCAAGATGGCCGAGCTTCTCGAGAAAAAGACCGCGGAGACTGCTAAGAAAAAAATGACCGCACCATTGGAGCCAAAGGTTTATCTCAAAAAAAGTAACCCGGCCTCTCACGCCATCATCATGATGAACGTGAATATCTTAAGTCTCTCCGAGACGGATATGGTCTTTACCAGTGAAAAAGAGCTGACTCAAGGAACGAATCTGTTCTTTGAAAAGCCAGTGCCGTTTTTTGTGAACGTCCAGCCATCAAAAGGTGCTAAAGGAAAAGTTGCTGAGTATAACGGTCTCATTCATTGCATCGGCGAGTCTGATAAAAAAGAACTCCGAAAATTCGTGAACTCGATTTTCTTCCGTGACCATGATGACAAACACGGCGAAGAGCTCCAGCAGTTCAAGGATCTGAACGACATCAAGCTCAAGGAAAAGCTCGAGGCAATCAGAGTGGCGCAAGAGAAGGCCCTTGCTGAAGCTGAGGCGAAAAGGCCGACGAAGCGGCCAAGGCGGCCGCGGCAGCACCAGTCGAACCGGTTGCCGAGGACAAAGAAAAGGCCTAGGATAATCGCGCATGCGACTCTTTAAAATCATTCTTGTCATTTTCGGGATCTATTTCATCCGCCGTTTCTGGCAGCTTTATCAGGTCATGGAAAAACGTGGCCGCGAGATTAGTGCCGATGAGGCCGCACGTTCGGAAAAAAAACAGGAAGACGACAAGAAGACCGTTGAGGCCGATTACAAGGTGATCGACTAGAGCCTGCGTATTTTCTTCCGAACATTTTTCCAGTCAGGACTTTCCACTTCAAATGAATTTGTAACGAGATCATCCCAGAGAGCGGTGACTTTTTCTTTTTCCGGATGTTCCCAGAGTGAGAGCTGTGATTCCGTGGCCCTTATCGAAACTGGCGCGAGCTGAAGCCCTTTACTCTGAACCTTCTCCACAAATTCTTTCCAGGCACGCTCGTTTTCTCCGAGTCCCATGATTTCCGCTCTTCTTTTCATCTGCCAGATAAAAAGTCCCACAAAGACAAGAATGAGAAACGGAGCAAACGTGAAGAGCCATTCGCGACGGAACTTGAGACGCGCCAACAGGGCCTCCTGTCCGTAGTAATCCATTTCCTCGAGCCACTGATAAAACTTGAAGTCCCATTGATTCATCCAGAGGGCCGCATCCTGGAGCCATTTCATATTGCCGAGGCGAAGATTCCCGAGAGGGCCTGCATTTCCTGCCATGGCAACCGTCCCAAGGAATGTCTCGCCCCCGAGGGAAATCCGCTCAGGCGCAATCCACGCGGTGGGATCCATGCGCACCCATTTTCCATTTTCCTGGGACTCGATCCACACGTGAGCATCATTCTGGGTGACAAGGTAAAATTTCGCGAACGGATTGTAGTTTCCGCCCATGAATCCGGAAACGAGTCTCGTAGGAATTCCTTTCGCGCGAAGAATGATCGCGGTGGCGGAAGCAAAATGAGAACAGAATCCGGCCTTTTTCTCCTGAACGAATTCCCGGAAGCTCGTCACTCTCCCGGGTTTTAAAGTGTAACTGAAACCTTGATCCCCAAAGAAGCGCTGAATATCTGCGCGAAGTCCCTGAAGGTCCTGGGAAGGAAAAGTTTCGTCGATCCACCGGCGCATTTTTCCGTTGAGGATCACACGTGTATAGCGATCATCCTCTTCTTCAGCGGAAATTCCAGTCTCCAGGCGACTGATCGCCTCGTAGCGCGGATTCCACTCAAACCCATTCTGCTGGAGAACCCGCTTATCATTCGGCACAATCGTATGCTTTCCGACGTAAAATTTTTCAGAGTGATCAAGTGCAAAGAGATAGGGTTCCTTGGCAAACAGTCTCACCTTCTGGTGAATCATTCCCGGCGAATTCTCCTTGTTTTTTTCCATCGGATAAAACATGTGATCACCCGGCGAGGCACTCCAGTTCCATCCGTCATTCTGAACGAGAACATTTCCCCGCCAATAGAGACTCTCCATGGAAAGTGGTTTTTCAATCAGCGCCTGGAAAACCGCGGTGTCATTCATCTGGAGACTATCGACATCCGAAATCTTCACGTCCGGTGAGTAACCGATCTCGCCCGTGCCGGGTGCTCCGGTCCGGAACGGCAGCGGCGAAACGATCCGTGGAACTACAAAGAAAAGCACACACGTGAGCGGAACAACCCAGAGCATACCGAGGGCGAGCTCGCGCGCGCGCGATTTAATGAGAAGTGTTCCGTAGAAATCAAAAAGTAGAATAAGAAAGGATGAGGTGAAAAAGAAAACATATGTGAGTGTCTTCTCAAACAGCGCACCGGCAGACAGAAGTAGTATGAGACCAAAGAAGATCATGTAAGAGTCGCGCAGATTATCTTTCTCGAGGAGCTTCAGGATCACAACCGAGGTGAGAAAGTTGAGGCCGATTTCCGGATCAATCACGCGGCCGTAAGTGAACCAGTAAGAAACAAAGACGGAAAGAGCAATGACAGTGCGGACGTGTTTCGGCACCCGGATCTTGAGACCGATGAGAAGAAGCCCGAGTGAGCTGAAGCCAATCGTCGCGATCGTGAGGTAATCCCACATGAGATAACTGAACAGAGTCAGAATGAGGATCGACTTCACTTCGCTTCTCAGCACTGGGCGAGCTCCCGGAGGCAGTCTTTCAACTGGGTTTTCCCCTCAAAGAGAAACGGAATTTCCTGACGGTGACAGTTCACCATGAGGGTCGCCAGGCGCGAGAGTTCAGCTTCCCGGTGTTCTCTATTTTCAGGGAGTGCGAGTGCCAGTCGAATGATATTCGCTTTCAGCTCTTCACCTTCTTTCACATAAAGCTCGCCGGATTTCGCGTAATGCTTCCAGCTGATCCTGCGAACGCCTTCGCCCTGGTAGCGGGAAAGTCCGCGCAGTCCTTCATCACCCTTTCTTTCGCCGGTGAGAGTGCCTTCTTTTTCCTGAATTTCGGGAGAGGGGAGAGGCACATCTTTCCGGAGACGAGGGTAGGCGTGAACCGAAACATTGATAGGGAAGTAGATCCAGGTTCGATAAAGCCCGAAAGGACGATCGGTCTTAACCAGGAGATGCGTCCAGTGAAAAACGCCGCGATGGGGGAGCGAAATCTCACCGGTTGTTCTCCCCTCTTCTTCAGTACGGATTTTCACCATCATCCGTTCATCATTGATGAGGCCAAGCTTCCACTCGCGATTTCCTTGAGGCCAGCGCTTCCAGCGAACGTTCACACCAACAGATGTTCCGGCGTGGCCGTCTTCCACCGAAACCTGACCAAGCTGCAGGCGCTGAAGATGGAAATGCGAATTCACCACCCAGATGAGATTGAGGCCGAACAAAGCGATAGTAAAAATCAGCAGAAGATTATTGCTGTAGCCGATGGCGAGCAGAAACATCAGGCCGATGAGTCCAATGCAATACCCGCCCATTCTTGTGGGAAAAATATAAACACGGGTCCGTGAGCGCATCATGCGCTCAAAAAACTTTGTCATTTTACTTTCACAAAGGGCACTGAGCCCACGAAGTCACGCGCGCGAGATTGCTCGGCCTGAACTGGCAGTGACTGATACGAATACATTCGGTGAGCGGCGACAAACGGAAAGACGGCCTGAACATCATCCGGCACAACATGATCGCGCCCTTCGAGAAACGCCCATCCGCGGGCAGCATCCAGAAGATCAAGTCCCGCGCGCGGACTCAAACCATATTCCGCATCTTTTCGCGAGGCCTGAAGAACATCCGAAATATAACCCAGAAGCATGCGCGAAGTTTTCACCGCTTTCACTTCTGTTTCCCAACCGCGGAGATCCTCACGCGAAATAAGCTGCTTCATTTTTTCGAGCTGCTCGAGGCGCTGACCAGTGGCGAGAAGTTCAACTTCTTCTTCGCGCGACAGATGCCCCATCGAAAATTTAAAGAGAAAGCGATCGAGCTGGGATTCCGGCAGGGGATAGGTGCCGTACTGCCCTCTTGGATTTTGAGTAGCAAATAAACAAAAGCGTTCCGGAAGGGGATGGTCCACTCCATCCACGGTGACTGATTTTTCTTCCATCGCCTGCAGAAGTGCTGATTGAGTTTTGGGAGTTCCGCGATTGAGCTCATCACCAAGAATGAGTTCTCCGAAAATCGGGCCTGGACGAAAGATGAAATTTTCCGTCTCTTTCTGGAAAATCGAGACACCCAGTATATCAGAAGGCATGAGATCACTCGTAAACTGAATCCGACGAAACTCAAGCCCCGAGGCACGCGCGAAGTATTTCACGAGCGTCGTTTTTCCCATGCCTGGCACGTCTTCAATAAGTACGTTGCGATTCAAAAGAAGCGCTAAGAAAGCGAGCCTAAGTTGAAGGGGATTCCCGGGAAGGAAGGTCTCTCCTTCCTTGAAAAAGACCTCTAATTTGTTCATGGGTCAGATGGTAGCATGCCTCGAAATTTTGTCATTTTGATTCCCGCCGCCTGATTATTAAGTCATTCATGATGATTCAGATCCCCTATCCCTTGGAAATCTAATACCTGACATTATTTCTCATTCATCCCGGATTCAGGTCATAAACTGGGCCTACGAAACCGATTTATTCCATTTCACCGGAGGGCACGTTTGATGAGCAAGATGAATGAAAACTTCCAGGATATCCTTGTCTGCCAATATCGCGATCTGATCCACGAAGCGATTCTCGAGTCAGAAACTGAACACAAAACCAGAATGGACATTGGACGTTTGAATCAGAAGCTCCAGGTGATCTGCAAGGCGGCCCATTATGACGGGCTTTCTGATGAAGTCATTAACGAACTCATCGATGCCGCCATTCCACAGACTGTTTCGGCCCGCGCGGCCTAGTTTTCCAACCATACATTTATTGAAACTCCGGGGCCGTCCATGTAAAAATGGACGGCATATCCCGTGGAGGAAAAGTGGAACTGAACCAGGCAATTGAGCTTCTGAAAAAAGCAGTGAAGTATCCCGGCACCATCGATCAAAAGCACATCGATTTGACCCTTGTACCGACCGAAGATAAGGCCAGGTACGAGGAGGCCCTGAAGGTCGCACAGATGGCGATTATCAAAGGCCAGATCACAAGAGACGAGTTCAACCGCCGGGTTCATCTGGCGTAATTTAAGGCGTTTAAACACTCGCTTTGCACGATAATCTTTCTTATCGTGCAAAATATAAATGTGCCACAGAGCTTCGACGGCGCCGAAACTCTATTAGGTTTTCGCCTCTATTCTCACTTAAAAACCGTATATATGATTCCCGCTAAAAATACGGTCACTCCCATTGTGATGAGTCCCTGAGACATAGTTTGAATCAAGGTTATCTTTTTCTCTCAGCGTTTTGTTTTCCTATAGAAAATTGGCCAATGGAAAAACGTTGATTAGCAGTCCCGCAAAGTCACCAGCTCACTGTCTAAAATCTAGCCACTCTCCAAAACTAACGACAATTCAAGGCCACTCTGGCCCTGAAATCATG
>JBJMLZ010000130.1:0-5897 GCA_045805035.1 Bacteriovoracaceae bacterium | reverse complement strand
CTTTAACAATATCGACATCGTGATTGATCGCCTGGTGATGAAAGAGGGAATTCTCTCGCGTCTTACCGACTCGGTTGAACATGCCCTGAAACTTTCCGATGGATATCTTTTGATACTCGCCGACGATAAAGAGCATTTTTACTCTGAGAAAAATTATTCATTCAAATCCGGGAAAAGTTACCCGGACCTTGAACCACGCCTCTTTTCTTTCAATTCTCCAATGGGGGCATGTCCGGTCTGTAATGGCCTTGGGCTCTCACGCACTTTCGATATCGACAGCCTACTCTTTGACGATGCCATTTCTCTGGAAGAAGGTGCCCTTCCCGTTTTAAAGAAGAATTCCTTCCTCATGCAGATGGTTCGCTCTGTTGCTGCCACTGAGAAAGTGGATATTGATAAACCTTTCGGGAAGCTCTCTGAAAAATTCCGGAACATTCTCTATGATGGAACCGACAAGGTTTACACTTATAAGTTTGAATCCGAGAATTCTTCCTGGAACTTCAAGAAGGAATTCCCCGGTATCGTTTCCTGGCTCGAGAAAAAATATAACGAGTCTGAATCTGAAAAGACCCGCGCCGATCTTGAAGAATACATGATCATCAAGAAGTGTCCGGCCTGTAAGGGAAAAAAGCTGAATCCTTTCGCCCTTGCGGCGACCATAAATGGTCAGTCGATCATGGACGTCTGTGATTTATCGATTTCTGATGCCGCTGAATTTTTCGATAAACTCCAGTTCACAGGCAATCGCGCCATCATTGCCCAAAAAGTGTTGAAGGAAGTGCGTGATCGCTTACGGTTCCTTCTGAACGTGGGCCTGAACTATCTCACATTGAATCGCGATGCCATGACTCTCTCCGGTGGCGAATCACAACGTATCCGCCTTGCGACGCAGATTGGTTCGGCGCTTTCCGGAGTACTTTATGTTCTCGATGAACCAAGTATCGGTCTCCATCAGCGGGACAACGAGAAACTGATTCAGACTCTCATTGAACTTCGGAACATCGGAAATACTGTCCTCGTGGTCGAGCACGATGAAGACACCATGAGAGCCGCCGATTATCTTATCGACATGGGCCCACAGGCAGGGATTCATGGTGGAGAAGTCGTGACCGCAGGAACACCCGCGGAAGTGATGAAGAACAAAAACTCCATCACGGGCAAGTATCTTTCCGGCGCACTTAAAATCGAAGTGCCAAAACAGCGCAAGAAGCTCACGAAGACCATTCAACTGAACAAGGCCAAAGAACATAATCTAAAAGACGTGAGTGTGGGGATTCCTCTCGGAGGCATGACTTGTATCACGGGTGTCTCCGGTTCCGGAAAATCCACCCTCGTTCACAAAGTTCTCATTCCGGGAGTTAAGAACTATCTCACCCGCGGACGTCGTGGTTCGACTGCCAATTATCAGTCCATAACTGGTGTAGAACAAATTCAATCGATCATTGAACTTGATCAATCACCCATTGGTCGCACTCCGCATTCCAATCCCGCTACTTATACGGGTCTCTTCGATGACATTCGCAACATCTTCACCTTGACCAACGAATCGAAAGTGCGCGGTTATAAACCTGGGCGTTTCTCCTTCAACGTGAAAGGCGGCCGCTGTGAAACTTGCGAAGGGAATGGCGTTCTCAAGATCGAGATGCACTTTCTTCCGGATGTGTATGTGACGTGTTCTGAATGTCGGGGCTCCCGTTATAATAACGAAACCCTTTCCATACTTTATCGCGGCAAGAACATTGCTGATGTTCTGAACATGACGATTGAAGAAGCCGAACCTTTCTTTGAAAATCACCCAAAGGTGAATCGCGCACTGAAAGTTTTGAACGCAGTAGGACTCGGCTATATTAGGCTCGGTCAGCCTGCGACAACTCTTTCCGGTGGCGAAGCTCAACGCATGAAACTTTCCCGCGAACTTGCAAAAAGTGTGAAGGGAAGTACACTTTACGTACTCGATGAACCAACGACCGGTCTTCACTTCGAAGACATTAAAATTCTTCTCCTCGCATTGAATAAGCTTGTCGACCAAGGACATTCGCTTCTGATTATCGAGCACAATCTCGACGTCATTAAGACTGCGGACTGGGTGATTGATTTGGGCCCTGAAGGCGGAAAACACGGTGGCCTTATTGTTGCTGAAGGCACACCTGAACAAGTTGCGAAGGTTAAAGCTTCACATACTGGTCGGTATCTCGCGAAAGTTCTCAAGCAAACTTAAACGCTTCTCAAATTCTAAATTCTTTCTCTGTCCTGCTTCCGTCAGGAAACTTTGTGTTTCGACGGGAGTAGTTTATTAGTGAGAACAAAAAACCGGGAGGTCTTTATGCTTAAGAAATATTTGATCGAAAGAAACGTACCGAATATCGGCAGTACCGATCGCGAAGATTTCAAGAAGATCACTGCTAAATCGAATGATGTTCTAAATAAACTCGGCGAGAAGGACATCAAATGGGGTGAGTCTTTCATTACAGATAATAAGGTTTTCTGCGTTTATGAAGCGGCCAACGAAGATATAATCCGTAAACATGCTCAGGAGTGCGGCATGCCAGCGGATAAAATTACTGAGATTAAAGAAACGCTCTCTCCGGAATTCGGACAAGGAGATGATTTTTACAAAGGTCATCACACTCAACAAGTACACCCGAACGTGAACCTGAACTTCTCTTGAAATAAAAAAGGGCCGCTTTCGCGGCCCTCTCTTTTTGTCATTTTCTGATCGAAAATTAAGCAACAACTGGCTTGATAAGGAACGCGATAACGAACGCGTAGATCACGAGTGACTCGATAAGTGCGAGCGCGATGATCATTGGAGTGAAGAGCTTGTCAGCAGCAGCTGGGTTACGAGCGATACCTTCGAGAGCTACAGAAGCAGCTTTACCTTGAGCATAAGCACCGCCGCAAGCAGCGAGAGCGATTGCTCCAGCAGCAGCGAAACCAAGCCAAGCGTTAGTGTAAAATGCATTGTAAGCAGCAACAGCGTTTTCCATAAAATTTCCTTCCTTTAAAAAGGGTTAGTGTTTGTCTTCCAGGGCACGCCTCAGTGATGTCCATGAGCTTCATCATGATCGTGATGAGCTGTGGCCAGACTGATATACACCATGGTCAACAGGGTAAATACGAATGCTTGCATGAAACACACGAACAAGCCGATCACGTAGAACGGAATCGGAACAATGTACGGTACGAGTCCGGAGAAGATGGAAAGAACCAAGTGGTCACCTTCCATGTTCCCTTTGAGACGAAGCCCAAGGGAAAGCGGACGTACTGCGTGTGAAATAAGTTCGATAGGGAAGATAAGAACGGCGAGGTACCACACCGGGCCCATGAAGTGCTTAATGTGTCCAACAAGTCCCTGAGCGCGGATGCCCTGGAAGTTGTAATACAGGAACACAAAAATACCGAGAGCGAGAGTGGTGTTGAAGTTATCTGTCGGAGGAAGAAATCCTGGAATCAAACCCACGAGGTTGTTCAAAAATACGAGTGTGAAGAGAAGCATGATCACTGTGTAGTAACGTTTAGCTTCTTCTTCGCCCATGATGTTGCGAGCAAGGTTATAGATGAACTGTCCAAGAGACTCGAAAACATTTCTGAAAGTGATGCCACGATCAGGAACGATATTGTTTTTGATGGAAGAAAGTTTCGCACGATAGATCACGCCCATGAGAACGAAGAGCAATGAAACCAGAGCGAAAGTGATAACGTGTTGTTTGGCGTGAAATGAGTGCTCCAGCTGGCCGAGGAAAGTATAGCCGCTGGCCAGGGCGACAGCAGGCACGAGGGCCGCAACAAGCGCAAAAAAGCGGATCATTCGAGAGGACCTTTTTGAATAAAGTGTTCAGTGTTTTTAATACTTAAGCCGAGAATTATCAACTGAAAAATGTAGAGAACGACGCCGTGAATTACCATCGGCCGGGCAAAGGAGATCAATAGGCCGAAGGCCAAAAACAAAGACAGGACTTTAAGCACGAAATAGAAAACCAGCTTCTTCTTACTGATCTTTTTGCCGCGCTGAGAAAGCTGGGATTCAATGAGAGCGCTGACTACATAGACAGTGGAATAATGGTTGATTATGGCACCCAGGAGAACCACCAAAAGCCAGAGGATGGATTTTACATCCGGATAGCCGAAGATGATTGCCACGACCGCATTGGTGGCAGTTCCGATGGCGTAGTTCTTATTTTTTATTTTTTTTGACCAGTACATTTCTCACCATAAAAAACAGGATGTATCCGATCACTCCAAGCAGTATGCCGAGAAGCATATTCCATGAAATGTAACCGGCCTTCACAAGTTGATTCAGCAGAAAAAAAACACCAACGATTGTGGAAGGCAGGCCAAGCGCCAGGCCCATCGTCAGCATCATCTTTTGCATGGGTGTCTTTTCGCTCATCTTTTTCGTGCAACCCTGCGTGCGTAGAGTGATTTCAATCTTGCTCTTAATACATCAGGATTCGGATAAGTTGAAAGAAGAGAATAATAAATATTGTACGCTTCCTTCAACTTCTCGTTCGACTCGTAGGCGTTCGCGATCAGGAACTTCACTTTCACAATCTGGTCTTTCCGCTTCTCGCGTTTCAGGTATTCCATCCAGTAATCGACCGCTTTATCCCAGTTCTTGTTATAGAACTCGATCAGCGCCATCTCATTGTAGGCCTCAACATAGTAGGGGCTGGCGGGATTGTTGATTAACTGATTGAAAATCTCGCGGGCCTTGTCATAGCGGGCCATTTCAAAATACGACTCACCAACGCGGAGAAAGTAGTAATCGTAGTTCGATAATCTCGGCTTCACTTGCATGAGCATCTGATAAGCGTGAATGGATTCCGGAAAATTTCTGGCGAAGCTGAAGTTAATGTCGGCGATCTTCTCAAGTGCCTTTACCTGCCAAAGCGGATCATCCACGTTCTCGACAATGAACTGATAATACTTCAGTGCCTTCACCTGTTGATCGAGATACAAGTAGTAAATTTCAGCGAGCTGATAGTTGATCTTGGTCTTGATGACCTTCGAGGGATTTTTTACAAGAATACGTTCATAAAGTTCTACTGCTTTATCGAACTGCTGGTTATCAACGTATTTCTGTGCGGAGAGAATATCCTGGTTCAATCCTGAGGTGAAATCACACCCCAGGATGAACAGGAAAATAAGAAGTTTACTGAACAGGAGTCTCGGTAGATTCACCATCGGCTCCATCATCCTCTGACTCGGCAATTTTCTCAACTGCCACAACTTTTTCGTCAGGCTTAACGTTAATCAAACGGACACCCTGAGTATTTCTTCCGAGGAGAGAGATACCGGAGATCTTCGTTCTGATTACCTGACCTTTGTCCGTGATGATCATGAGATCGTCTTTATCAGAAACAGGGAGGATCGCCATGATATCACCGGTCTTCTCAGTGAGTTTCATCGCGAGAATGCCCTTACCGCCGCGAGACTGCTTACGATATTCTTCAGCAGCTGAACGCTTACCATATCCGCGAGATGTAACAGTCAGTATCTCAGACTTATCATCGATCACTTCCATACCGATCACGCATTCATTTTCGTCGATCGACATACCTTTCACACCCTGAGACACACGTCCTTGAGCGCGACAGTCATCCTCGTGGAAACGAATCGACTTACCAGCAGATGAGGCGAGGAGAACATCTTTCTTACCGTCAGTAATTCTGACCGCGAGAACTTCGTCACCTTCAACAACCTTGATTGCCTTGAGACCATTCTGTCTCATGTTCTTATACTCAGAGAGTTCAGACTTCTTCACGATCCCTTGCTTAGTAGCAAATACCAGGAAGTGTCCTTCAGCTTCACGAGGAACAGTAATAATTTCCTTCACGACTTCGCCAGCAGGTACGTTGATGATGTTCACAACGTTACGGCCCTTCGAAGTACGCTGG
>JBJMLZ010000129.1:0-3763 GCA_045805035.1 Bacteriovoracaceae bacterium | reverse complement strand
CAAAAAAAAAAAGGCCCCGAAAGGGGCCTTTTTTATTATCAGCGTGCTGCTTGTTTTTCGATGGTGCGGAGAAGGGCCTCGAGGATTTTGCCCATGTAATCGTAATCGAGACGATCATCCATCACGTCACACTTGGCGTGATAGCAAGGATCACCGTCGCCACCGAAGAAGTTCTCAGAGATGACGATCGCTGGGATTTTATTCTTCCAGAATGAAGCATGATCAGAGCGGTCGGTGCATGCCTTAGAAATTGTGAGCGCGAGATTCAGCTCAGCAATTGACTCTTTCATGGATTGCGAGAGGAAGAGCGAGTTGTCGATCGGGCGATTCCCGCCGAAGACACCAGAGTTACAGTCGATCACGTGGAACGCGCCGTCTTTTCTTCCGTTGAAGCCCATCATCTCAAAGTGAATGTCGCCGATGATGTTTTGCTTGTCCTTCAGTGCCGCTACGTAAGCGTCTGATCCTCTCATGCCCTGTTCTTCCCGGTCAAAACCGAGAACGCGGATCGTGATCGGATAAGAGTTTTGCGAGAGAATTTTTGAGACGGCGAGAAGACCGATGACGCCGGTACCGTCGTCGTTAGCGCCTTTGTTTCCAACGGAATCAATGTGCGCGGAGATGATGAGAACTTTTTCCGGATGAGTCGTGCCTTTTTTCTCCGCGATGAAGTTCACGCCGGAAGAGAAAGGTTGATAGCCCACCTGGAAGCCGAGTGCGGTGTATTCATCAGCGAGAAATTTTCTCGTGAGATCAAGGCCCACGTCGGATTTCCTTTCCGGAATCACCTGGCCGGAACCAGGAATCCCGGTGACGCCCGCGAGAACGGAGAGCTTCTCTTTAAAGAATTCCATGTCCACTCTCGGAGAAAACGGAACATTGTTTTTCGCGAGTGGAAGGGTTTCATACTCAACAGAGAGGAACGCCTGATAATCAGTGCTCCAGTCCTGGTCGCCATGAGCAAAGGCCGCTGAAGATACGAGTAATGCAGAAAGAAGAAGTGTTTTCATTTTGCGTACGCCTGTTTGAGTTCAGTGTAGATACGTTCTTTCATATTGCCTGCGCGTGAACACATGAGGTCGGTGATATCGAGCTGGTAGTTCACGAAGGCCTTGAGATTCACGTCGTAGAACTCATGGTAGCAGTCAGGAAGCCCGAGAACGTGACCGAACTCATGACGGATGGTCCACTGAGATTCGTATTCTTCGATAGGCTGGTTGTCATCCATGACGATGGTGTTACCACCGAGGCCATTTACGTGTGGAACGACACCTGACTGGAACTCAAGGTGTGGGCCATTGGCGAATGAGCCGAATTTCATTTTAAGTCCCCAGCCATTCCAGCGATATTCATCTTCAATGTTGTCCTGAAGATAATGAATGAACTTCGCGATCGTCGGCGTGTTGAACGGAACTGTCATGGTGTTTCCGCTCCAGACGATGTCGGAACGTCTGCCGTAATCAGGAATATCGAAGAATGCGTCCCAGAGTTTTTTTCCTGATGGATAATACTTCGTGTAGTGATCAGCGAGCTTGTTAGCTGACCATGCTTTCTCAACTGTCTGAGCACAATTGCCCCAACCGCCAGCGTTGTTACAGATACCAGTGAGGGCATCTTTGATCGGCTTCACTTTATCGGCAGCGATGAGAGAAGTGTCGCGAAGTTCGTTGGCAGTGATCTTGTTCGACGTGAGATAGTAGTAACCGCGAACGTCGTTTGAAGCGAGTGACGTATACTGAGAAATGTAAGGGTAAAGAGACTTATAGCGGGCAGCGGACTGGTAGTTACGATCAAGGAGACGTCCGTGCGTGATGAAGAGTTCATCCGAAACCGGAATTGTTCCCGGAAGCTCGCCCGTCGAAAGAATCACATCGCGCATTTCCTTCGGCATGTTGCCGAGAACTTCTTCCTGAGTCTGCTTGATGATCGCTGGATTGTAGATCGACGGCTTGTCGATAGGAATTCCTCGACGAGTCTGCGGTGAAGTGAGGCGAATCGCAGTTGTCTCAGATCTGCCGGTATTCACTTTCGCGATCCAGGCGGAAAGACGCTGACCGAGTTTCAACGCGGCTTCAACTTCCGGATCAGCGTTCATGGACTTCGGTACGTTCTTTAAAAGGGCATCGTACTCTTGCGAAGTCATCTCGAGATCAAGATGCGGAAGTGCCATCGCTTGCGCGGAAAAAGTAATAAGAATAAGCGCGAGAAATTTCATGTGTTTCCTCTCTAGGATGTTGAACCTTTTGAATATAGGAAACGGGAGGGGAAAACCCAAGCGGGAAAGTCTGTCTTTTTCAACGCGATTCTTACAAGAATGTGGGGCTAATTGACCACCAGTCTTACGCTCGACGTGCCATCCTGTCGTTTCTGCACGTTGAGGTTTACGGGGAGGGTACTGGTGAGCGCTTTGACGTGAGAAATAATGCCAACCATGAGGCCGCGGTTCTGGATCTGGTTCAGCATGTCGAGGACATCTTCGAGGGAATCCTGGTCGAGAGTTCCGAATCCTTCATCAATAAACAATGTGTCGATTTCCGCACTTCCGCGGGTCATTTCCGCAAGGCCCAAGGCCATGGCGAGCGAGACCATGAAGGTTTCGCCACCTGAGAGAGTAGAAACTTTTCTGATGCCACCGTCGCGGAATTTATCAAGGATAAAAAATTCAGGCGCGAGCTTATTTGTTTTTGTTTGATGAATAATTTCGTAGCGGCCCTGACACAGACGCGCGAGCTCTTCGTTCGTGACGATGATGAGATTTTCTTCCACGAGAGAAAGAACGTAAGTGCGCAGTTCATCCTTGCCAATGATTTCATTCATGCGTTCGCGACGGGCAAGGTCTTTCTGAAGATCGCTGCGCTTAAGCTCCAGGAGCTGAATGCGATCGCGGCGTTTTTCCTGATCTGCTTTTTTCGTCTGGAATTGAGCAAGACGCGAGCGGGCCTCATTGGTATTTTGCTTGAGAGACTGTTTTTCTTTCTCGAGGACATCTTTGATCGGAACATAGAGCTCAACCGGTGATGTGAGAGGGAGATCAAGAGATTTGAGAGTGTCCCTGATTTGCGAAAGAGTATCAGAAAGCTCTGGAAGTTCCTTTTGCGCAAGCTCCTTGATGTCCTTGTGCTCTTTTTCGTAATGAATACTGATGTCCCTTGCCTGTTCGTCATAAGTGTAAAGGCGACTCTGGAAAGACTTCAGTTCACCATCCTGCTTCTGGCGTTCATTTTCTTTTTTCTCGAATTCAGATTGTGCTGACTTCAAAGTTTCTGTGATTTTTTTCAGGGCATCCGAGGCACTCTCGCCCTTGAGCTCGCGCGTGAGTTCTTCCGTGAGGGTAGAGATCGTCGCCTGAACATCATTCTTTTTCTTCGCGAGCGTTTCCAGTGCGCTGGTCAGTTCTGTTTTTCTTTCGCTCCAATGTTTGTGATCGTTTCTGACCCGGGCGATGAGCCCATCAAGTTCAGTGAGGAGAACTGAAAGGCGCAGATCAAGGCGCAGGTCCGGAAGAAATCCTGCGTGAAAATCAGGAATGAAGGCAGTCACACTTTCTGAGAGATTGGTGAATTTCTCTTCTCTCGTTGCGAGTTCACTTTCCTTAATTGTAAGCTTGTCTTTGGCATCTTTGTAGTCTTTGCGAACCTTGTTCAATTCAGTTTCAGTTGCATTGAGAAGGGGAGTGACCTGTTCACGATCCCAAACGAGCTTCTGAACTCTGGAGATTTCTCCTTCGAGTTCTTCTTCCGGAACAATGAGTGATAAAAGCTTT
>JBJMLZ010000128.1:0-8805 GCA_045805035.1 Bacteriovoracaceae bacterium | reverse complement strand
CCTTGAGGAACTGGAAAAAAGTATCCCGCAATTGAAGGCGAGGGGAGTGAAGCATTTGCTGACTCACTTTGCTTACTCGTATGTTCCGCAGAAAACTGGAGACAAGACTTCGCGACAGCTTGAAGAATTCGCGAAGGCAAAAAAAATGCTCGCGGACGCCGGAGTTTCCGTGGAAGAAACATCGACCGCGAATTCCGGTGCGATTGAGCAGGGAATCGGCGTTGATGAATCTTATGTGCGTCCGGGACTCATGATGTACGGCCCTTACAGTGTGGAACCGCGGGTGTGGGATGGACACCAGATTTCAAAGTTTGTGACGAAAGTCCTGAAAACTTTTCCGGTGAAGAAAGGCACGCCCGTGGGGTACGGAGTGAACGTTGCGGGTGAAGATGGATTCATCGCGATTATTCCGGTGGGATACGGGGATGGAGTCATGACTTTCTGGTCGGGACTCAAGCTCACGGTGAATGGTCTACCTTGCTCGGTGTTCGCGCGCGTGAATATGGACATGGCATTTTTATTTTTTGCTCCGGATGCTGCCGGAAAAATCAAAACTGGTGACGTGATTGAGATCTGGAACCACGATAATAGAGTGATATCCGACATCGCAGCTCAGATGAGAACGATTCCTTATGCACTCATGTGCGGGATCACCGGTCGAATTCCAAGAATATATAAGATAAAGTAGGGTCATGATGGAAATGGTAGTGAAAAGAGTCGAAGGCATTGGCCAGGGAATCCTGGACATGGTCAATGGCCTTGGTGAATTCACCAATTTCACCATGAAGACTATCTTCTGGACTTTCAAGCCACCCTATCGGTTTGTGCTTCTCTTTGATCAGATCTACTTCATTGGTAACAAATCGATCTTCATTATTTTTCTCACCGCGAGTTTTACCGGCGCAGTGTTTGCGTTCCAGATTTATTCAGGATTCAAGGCCATCAACACCGATTCATTTATCGGCCCGATCGTCGCGATCGCTCTCGCTAAAGAGCTTGCACCTGTTCTCTCTGGTCTTGTCGTCGCGGGAAGATGTGGAGCTGCGATGGCAGCGCAAATTGGTTCCATGAAAGTGACCGAACAGATTGATGCTCTCGAAGTCATGGGCATCAACTCGTATCAGTATCTCGCGGTTCCGAGAATTCTCGGCGCGACCGTGGGTCTTCCGATGCTTTCCGCGCTCTTTCTCGTGATTGGTTACTGGGGATCGTGGCTTGTCGGTACAAAAATTCTCGGCATCGACCCCGTCATGTATACGCAAAAAATTTCCGACATCATGAACCTCAGTATGGTTGCCGAGGGTCTCATTAAAGCAACTGTGTTCGGTTATCTCATCGGCATCATCGGCACGTATCAGGGCTTCAATGTCCAGGGCGGCGCTGAAGGCGTAGGTAAAGGCACGAACATGGCAGTGGTGTGGGGGATGATTACGGTTCTTGTGGTGGACTTCTTCCTCACAAGTTTCCTGGTGAAGATACTCTGATGAACGAAAGATTTTCCGGCGAATATTCAGTCCAGTTTGATCATCTTGTAAAAGAGTTCGGGAACGCGACCATTCTCAATGATCTGTCTTTCGGGATTCACAACGGCAAGATCACAACCATTCTCGGTTTCTCCGGCGCGGGTAAGACAACGCTGATGAAGCACATTCTGGGTCTCACGAAACCCACGTCAGGCAAAGTGATCGTCCTCGGAGAAACTCTGAATGACTTATCCGAGCTTGAGCTCCGGGAATTCCGCAGAAACTTCGGGATGGTTTTTCAGTACGCCGCACTCTTTGACTTTCTCACGAGTTTTGAGAATGTCGCTTTTCCGATGAGAGAGTTCACGAAGATGAACGAAGAAGAAATTAAACAAAAAGTGATGGGGCTTCTCACTTCGGTTGGTATCAATGAGCAGGCCGCCTACAGATTGCCCTCCGAACTATCGGGAGGTATGAGAAAGAGAGTGGGACTTGCGCGCGGTCTCGCACTGGATCCGCACATCATGCTTTACGATGAACCGACCTCGGGTCTCGATCCGATCACCACTCATGTGGTTTATGATCTGATGAGAGACACTCATCGCGCGAATGAAAAGAATGGTTTTACTTCGATCATCATCTCTCACGATATTCATGCCACACTAAAGTACTCAGACTACATCGTCTTTATGGAAAAAGGTCGAGTAGTGGAGCATCTTGATGTGGAATCTTTTAAGCGTTCCGAGAACCCAGTTATCCGAAGATTCCTTGAGTTATAGCCGGAATAGCTTATCATTAATTTAATAACCGATATGCGTGTTATTGAATTTTGATGGAGTAAAATTCTTGAACCCACTCAAAGTAGGATTGCTGACGCTCGCGGCGATGGCGAGCGTGGTGGTGATGTCATTGAAGATCACTTCAAACCAATCCGGGTTTGGATCTCATATACAGTATCAAACCAAGCTGAAGGATGCCTCGGGCATCTTCGAAAAAACACCCATTAAGGTGGCGGGTATCAACGCCGGCCGGATTAAAAAAATTGAGCTCGTGGGTTCAGAGGCCCTCGTCACTTTTGAGATCCAGGAAAAAGTTCTGGTAACTCCGAACGCAAGACTCAAGATAAAGTCCGTTGGTCTTCTCGGTGACAAGTTCATCGACATGGATCTTGGTGAGGGCGGAGCTGAGCGATTGAAAGAAGGATCGATGATCTCAACCACCGGTGGTGGCGGCTTCGATGATCTCGCCAAAGATGCTTCCGCAGTTTTAAAAGAAGTAAAAGACATTGCGGTCACGATTAAAGAGGCCCTGAGAGATGAACACGGCGACAACGTCGTGAAAAAAATCATGGGCAATATCGAAACGATTACCGCGTCTCTTAAGCGCGTAACGAGTGGAAACGAAGACAAGCTCAATCAGATCGTAGAAGATGTTCGCGCAGTTGCTCAACAGCTCGCGTATGAAACTGATCGCTACCAGAAAGATTCACTCATGGCCGATCTCACGAAGATCGGGCCGATCCTGGATAAAACTGACGCCGCTGTCTCAGATCTCAAGGTCATCATCGCGGACGTGAAAGACGGCAAGGGTACAGTCGGTAAACTCCTTCGTGATGATGCGGTCGTGGATCAGGTTTCTCAGACGCTTTCTTCGGTGAACCGTCTCGTGAACCGTATCAATAACATCGAATCGGACATCGGTCTCTCTACAGGGGCGAATACTCGACTTGGATCAGATACACGCTTTGACATCGACATCTATCCCGCACCTGAGCGCTTCTTCCGTCTCGGTATCGTGACCAACGAATTCGGTCCGCAGAACGAAAAGAAGCAGGACACTTTCACAAGTACCAACAACGGCGAAGAAACAAAGAAGAGCACGCGTAAGATCAACAAGAACGCGTATAAGTTCAACTTCCAGATCGGTCGTCGTATCCAGCGCTTCGGTCTCCGCGCAGGTCTCATTGAATCGACTGGTGGTGTGGGTCTTGATTACTTCTTCCCGGCGTGGGGCTCACGTATGGGTATTGAGGTGTTTGATTACCAGAAAAACGCGGGACCAAACCTGCGCTTCTACTCGGAGATCAAACTGTACAACGTTCTCTTCACGAGGATTGCAGGCGAAGATCTTATCTCTAAAGACGGTAAAGCGAGTGCGACGATCTCTCTTGGTCTGCGATTTACGGACCAGGATCTCGCGTCCCTTATCGCACTCCTGGCAAGGTGATGCATGGGTAAGAACTGGCTCATCCGCACAAAAACGAATCATATCCTGGGGCCAATCTCCAAGGAAAAAGTTCTGGAGCTTCTCCAGAACGGTTCGATCAAAGGCGATGACGAAGTTTGCTCCGGAAATGGTTTCTGGTTTTACATCCGTGAAGATGACATGGTCGCGCGTTTCCTCCTTGGTCGCGAGCAACAAACATTCAATCCAATCAGCGAAGCGAAAGACGTGCTGACTTCGGCTCCGAAAAGTGGCCAGCAGGACGATGACATCACTCTCGTCGGCGGCATCGATCTCAAAAGTTTAAAAGAGAGAACGCCGCCAACCGGCACTTATGTTACTCCTCTTAAGATGAACGAGCTCAAGGGCCCTCCTGCCCCTGACACAAAAAAAAAAGTTGAATTAGTCCGTTCTGCACCTGAGCTGGAACGTGAACCAAGAAAGCCCCATCAGCGAGTACTCAAGCCGAAAGGCGAGAAAGCTCCGCTGAAAAAACAAAACTACCTTCAATATCTGGCACTCATTTGTTTTCTGATTCTTCTCGCCGCTCTCTGGTATCGTCGCTCTCTCTTCCGCTATCTCAAGGCCGACGGACTGGGGTTTGTGTTCATTGAGAAGGTCTACGCGCAGGAAAGTGCTCCGGCAGAAAAAAAAAAGTAACTTCCGGCACTTTTACCCTCGGAAACGTCACCTTTCAGACTGAAATCAATCTTAGTGGCATGAGAGTGATCAGCTCCATGGCCGCCGACAGTTTCACCTGCGAAGACCTGAAGACGGAAACAACACAGCTCGGGATCATCCTATACCCGGCGGACAGGCTGAACGAAAAATTTCTCATCAAGATCCGCCAGTGCATCCTGAAACTTCCGGAAGATCATCCGGTAAAAAAATGGCTGAAAGACGTAGCACGTCCGCCAAAACTTTCTCCGGAAGAACAGAAAAAAGCCGCGTTCATCACGGAGATTCTCACCTCCAAGTTCAATCTCATCACGGACCTTTCCGTGAAAAACAGGATCATCGAAGTTCTGATCGACGTGCCGGAAAATACACTGGGTGAGAAGCTCATGCGCTCTTACCTCTATCTCATGATCGGAAACGTCACTCATTCGGACAACATCCTCCGTTCCATGATGAGAGAAGCACCCGTGAAAAGCTGGAAAGGCTTCACCACCCGGCCTTCGTATTATCATCGACTGGCGATGGAAAACATCTCCTCCATCATTTCAAAAATTGCCAAGCATCCTTCCGATCGTAAGACATGGGAACTCTTCTCGCTTTATCTGAAAGAGTTCATGAATGATCCGCGTCTTATGGAGGAACTCAATGACCACGAGGCGACACATCTGGAAGGGAAGCTCTCTCTTCTTTCGGTGAAGCGAATCGCACCGGAGCTCGTGAACTACGTGGAACTGGAAAAACTTGATGAGCAGAAATTATCCGCGCGCCTCAGGAGTCACGACATTTCTTATCCTGAGCAGGCCTATTGGGAGTGGTATTTCCTTCCGATCGATTCGGTGATCTCAGAAGAATTTCTTCCTGAGCTTTCTTCCATCGAAGAAAAAGATCCGCTGTGGTTTATCTTTCTCATGGAGAATGAAAAGCTTTCTGACTTTTATTCCGGTAAGACCGGCAAAGCTTTTCTCCCGGGGAAAAGACATCTTCTGCGGGAGCTCCTGAAAAAAGACGATGAGTTTATGCTCGCTCTCTGGAAACTCATTGAGCTCGGCGATATCGACCAGAAGCTTGTCAGCGATACTGTCCATTTCCTTGCGCATGAGTGATTACAGCCAGCCGGATTTCTATCGTTTCAACGAAGATTCGTTTCTTCTCGTGAATGAAGTATTAAAGAATGGAAGGCATGGACTTCTTCTCGATATCGGTGCCGGTTCCGGAGTGATCGGTATTGAGCTTGCGCTGAAGTTGAATCTTCCCGAAGTGCATTTCCTTGAACTTCAGAAAGAGTGGGCGCCTTATCTCGAGGAAAACGTCCGGAGTTTTATCCCCGAAAAAAAGACGAGAACTTTCTGGACCTCAATCGGAGAGTGGGAACCTGAACCAATCTATGATCTCATTGTGAGTAATCCGCCTTATTACATTCCAGGAAAGGGCATTCAGTCGCCGGATCCTGTGCGTGCCAATTGCAGAAGTTTTAATATCGATAATGGGGATGTTCTCAGGGAAAAAGTCATGCGGGGATTGAAACCAGGCGGTGCTGCGTGGATTCTGGAGCGTGGTTCAGTGATTCGACTGGATAAAAATTGAAGTCATGAGAGACCGGAGTTCAGTGTCCTCAATGTGACCAAAGAGCTTGTCTGCTTCCGCCTTCAGAAGCTTGTACTGAGGTGATTGAGGATGGAGCTTGGGTTTGGCCTCAGCTGCCTTCACTGCTTCCACTTCACGCCGCTCTTTGAAATAGTTTTCCTGCGTTTCATACACAATTTTTTTGATGATCGGTTTGAGTTCCGGAAGTGCCTTGAAAATATTCTTTTTCAGTTCCTCGGAGAAATAAGAAAGCTCGTGCGAGTAGGTGGAATGAACCGTGACGATGATGAGAGCGTCGCCCTTAATCTTGAGTGGAGAAGTGACCTTGGCCATCTTCGGATCGACAATCTCGGGCCATTTCCGGATGAGATCGATGAAATCAAACGTCGTATAAAATGATTTCATCTCGTCCCGCTTCAAGTCATGCTCTTTGAAGCGATCCAAGTCCTTATAATTTAATCCCTGAAAGGCGAGTTTTTTGAACATCTTCTTCATCGTCTCCTAGCAGAGGCCCGATGTCCATGGTATAGGTAAAGTATGCGTTTTCTCCTCGTACTTTTCTTCCTCGCCGGTTGCAGCGGTTATCGTTTCACTCAGCAGGAAAACCCGCTTTCTCAGTACGGCATCCAGAGCTTATCGGTGCCGATGTTTTACAATTATTCCAGTCTGCCTGATGTCTCTGCCGATTTTACGCGCGAGACTTATGCACTTCTCATGAATTTCTCCGGGCTCAAACTTCAGAGCGGCTATCATCACAGCTCCGACGCAGTTTTGATTGGTATCATCAAGTCACCGGAGAAACTTGCGGTTGCGACAAAACGCGCGAGTTCGCGTGTTGCTAACAACATTGTTCCGGACGCAGTCGGTACCCAACGCGGAAAATTTTCCGTTCCAGGCACGACTCTTATGCAGCTTTCGCTGCAGATTATCGTGATCAAAAAACCAACGGAAGAAGAACTCGCACTTCTGAAGTCCGGCATCGGCGATCAGATAAAACTCACTTCACGAGTCATCTTCAACGAATCGATTCCTCTCTCTGCCCAGTACAACCGGGAAATCATGGACGATCCAGGAACTCAGGTGGTCGCCACTCAGAACACCGGTGTTCAGCGGAAAACGCTTGAGAACCTTTCGAAAACTGCCGCGATCCAGGTTCGCGATATGATTTTGTATGCTTTCTAAATGGCAGATCTGGGACTTCTTCACCAACGTCAAACGCGACATGCTCGAGTCTCACGAAGGTCTCGTTGCACTTTCAACTTTTGATCCCGTTTGTTTAAAAATGGCGAAGGACTTTCTCCTTCGCGGGGTCTCTTCCAAAACTGTTCTTTATAAGATGGCCCCTGAAGTTACACGAAACTGGATCGAAGAAGAATTTCAGACCTTGAGTTTCTTCGGGACGAGCGATTGTTTCTTCATTCACCAGGCGCAGGATCTTTCGGTTGAAATAATTGAGATGCTCACGAACGCGGATGTTACCGGTCGCTTTGTCATCCTGAGTTTTGAATCTGAAAGTGCCGGCTGGAAGAAACTCCAGAAAGAAGGGAAGGTCACTTCGCTTCAGGTTGAGCCGCCGAAATTCTGGGAACCAAACAAGCTTCTCGATTTCGTCTGTAACTATCTTCGTCTTCCTCTGAGCTATGAAGCCAAGGGGTGGGTGCTTGATTCCCTCGAAAACAATCTCGGGACTTTTTACAATGCCATGGGACTCGTGAAGCTCAATCACCCGGAGGCACGCGAGATCGGAGTGAAGGATGTGCAGGAGCTTCTCCTGGTGGAGAAGCTCGATCAGTTTGCGCTCGCTTCGCTTTTTTGCCGGAAAAAGCGCCTCGAGTTTTTTCATAAGCTCGCACCTCTTCATGGTGACTTTGATAAAATGAGAGACTTGTTTCGTTTCATGCAGGGCCATCTCATCAAGGTGATGGATCCTTCTTATCTTTCCGGGAAACCGCGACTTTCTGGATACGATAAGGATATTCAAAGCACGTCACGACTGTGGAAACCCCATGAACTTCTCAGTGCCATGGAAGAGTTCAATCACTGGGAGATCCTCAGTAAGAAAAAAGAGTCGCATCTCTGGATCGAGTTAAAAGAAGCTTATATTCGCTCTCTCGGCCGGGTTTAACTGGCAGAAATCACGCCTTCTGATACAATTTTTCCAACCATTCCTTCTTTTGATCGTCTAAAGCATATGAGGATTTTCTTCGTTATTTGCGTGTTGATTTCAGGGACAGCATCCGCGGTGACTCTCACCTGGGAGGACTGCGTGCGCATGGCCTCGGAGAGTAACCCGGATCTCATCGCCGCGAGAAATGACTGGCTCTCGACACAGCAAAATGAACGGATCGCGGTCGCAGGATTTTTGCCGTCAGTTTCTGCACAAACTTCTGTCACACAAACCGGATCAACGGGAGCAGGTGGAGGCGGAAGTGCGTTTGTCTCCAACGGCGTTCTCCTGAATACTCCCGGTGGCAAGAGCGGCAGTCAGGTCAACACGAATTACATCGCGGCCTTGAACCTGAAGCAAAACCTCTTCAACGGCATGGAAGATTATTCGCGCTACAAACAGTCCCAGGCGAGGAGCCTTTCGAGTTATCTTGCTTACGAGCAGGTTATGTCGACGGTGACGTTTAACTTGAAGCAAGCTTTCGCCAATCTCATTTACACCCAGGAGGCGCTCGATCTAGCGCGCACCATTCAGGGGAGAAGAGAAAGTAACTTCAAGCTGGTTTCTGTTCGCTATGAGAACGGAAGAGAGAACAAAGGCTCGGTGCTTCTCGCCGAGGCCTATTATGAACAGGCGAAGCTTGATGTCATTCGGGCGAATGATTCGATCGCCGTCGCCAAGCAAACGCTT
>JBJMLZ010000127.1:0-5902 GCA_045805035.1 Bacteriovoracaceae bacterium | reverse complement strand
CGTTCAAGCCCCGGTAAGTAACCGGCGGTAGAGATGGTGATTTTATGCGGGGCCAGTGAAAGTCCGTTTTGAGAAAGAAAAATCTCACAGGCCTTTTTAACAGCATCAAAATTATGAAGAGGTTCTCCCTGGCCCATGAAAACAATCGTGCCGATCCGATGATCGTCTTTCCGGTTCAGCGTGAGCCATTTCCGGGCAGCAAGGTACTGGCCCACGATCTCATGAGTGCCGAGGTGTCGCTCCAGACCCTGAAGGCCCGTATGACAAAAGGTGCACTTCATCGCACACCCCACCTGGCTTGAAAGACAAATCTTGTAGCGCTCAAAGGAAGGGATGAGAACCGTCTCGACCTTCTTCCCGTCCGGAAAACGGAAGAGAAATTTCACCGTCCGGTCCGGCGACTCGAGGATGGAGTCGACTTCCGGGAGGTCAAAACTTATCGAAGAAGCGATAAAGGTGATCGCATTCTTCGAGATATCATCTACACACGGCCCGGATTTAAGCTTTTTGTAATGCCAGTTGAAGAGCTTTCCCGCCACAGACACTGAGTGGTCATTTTCTGCCATGTATCTCTGCAGCTCAGAAAGTGTATAGTGATAGAAGGATAGGGTCATAGTACCCGAGGTTTTTGATTCAGATTATTATAGAGCTAATCTTCTCTGAATCATAGACGAAAAGAACTCTGAGATGACTGATTTAGAAGTTCTTCAATTCATCGCCTTTAAAATGTTCTTTGCCGTACTGTGCGGCAGTGTCGTCGGCCTTGAGCGTAAGCTCCACTTTGCACCCGCCGGTTTTAAAACCCAAATTCTTGTTTGCGTCGGCTCCATGCTCTTCACCATCTCCCCGATTATCGCAGGTCCTTTGATGGCAGGAGAAACTCCACGAGTGATCGGGCAGATAGTGACGGGAGTGGGCTTTCTAGGTGCGGGTTCGATCATCCATAACAAATCACACAGCGTCTCTGGTCTCACCACTGCTGCCTGGATCTGGTTCACTGCTGCGATCGGTATCATGATCGGTCTTGGTCACGGCATGGTTGCCGTGTTTGTCACTGTCACTCTCACTACCGTCATCGTACTCGTGAGACGTGTCGAGATGAAATACTTCAAGGCAGTTCCTAAGAATCTGAAGATCGAAGAAGAAGACGAGAATAAGTTCCGCAAGGTCGGCTAGGCCGCGTCTGTTTTTATCTTAAAATAATTTTCAAACAGTCTCAGCACACTCTGATTATCTTTTTTAGTCTCGGAAGCGATCGCATTCGCCGGAACATGAATCTTATAACCGCGCATGTAGGCATCGTTCACGGTGAAGAGAACGCAGATGTTTCCCGCAATACCAGTCACGATGAGCTTCTCCACTTTGAGACTCTTCAGAAGCACTTCAAGACTTGAACCGAAAAAACCCGAGTGCTTGGGCTTCAGGACAAAGTAATCATCTTTTTCCGGAGGAAGGATCTCACATAAGATTGCCCCCTTCATCCCTTCTTTAGAGCACATCGCAAACACATCTTCCCAGTTGTCCTTCCAGTGGCCGAAGCAATCATTCACATAAATCACCGGGGACTTCGTTCTTCGCATTTTCTTTTTAAGCCTGGCAATTGCGTGCGCGGCGGGGATCGCGTGGCGAAGGAGCTTGCCACCTTCAGGGAAATCGAGCGTATTGATCATGTCGATGATCAGGAGAGCGGTCTTCATCGCTGAAAATCGTAGCAGATTGTGACGGGTCAATGAGAGACGCATCTCACTGATGCGGCATCTTTCAGATCGCCGGCGTCGGTTTTTTCCGAGACACCGTCCCACAAGAATACCTGTTGAGGCTGGCGGCGACGACGCCACTTCTTCAGTGAACGCACAGGAGTGGAAGTCCAGAACCAGTTATTCATGTTCGGAAGTGCGTTCTTCATTCCATGCGAAGCGGATTGTTCAAATTCTCTCACGGTCGGAAGGCGCCACTTGTGATCCTTGAGAATGGAGGAAGCAGGAAAGTCGCTGCACGCTTTCTGTGAACCATAATGGTTGAAGTCCATCATGATCCGGTTACTCCAGAGAAGCTTTGTCTTTGTGTCCTGGTAAACTTCCACACCTTTATCATCGCTTGCCACCAGCGCGAAGTTTTCTTTCGTGAGTGCGCACTCCTTGATCCGCTCATCGAGTGTACCCTGGAGGCCGCACACTTTAGCGTGAGTAACTGAGCTCAGGAGAAGAAAAAAGAAAACGAGAAACTTCATAGGAGATTGCTCACGAGCCACGCGGGGAACGCAAGGAGCTTCATCTTCATTTGCTTCAGCGATGAGGCACCCGTGATGTTCACTTTCTGTCCGCTGCGGTCGATGGCGTGCTTCAGACTTTCCACTTTCAGGCCCCGGTTGGCGAGTGCCATGATATTGCCCTTCACGTCCTGGGTGAAATCATCATTGCCCTTACAGAAGATCGCGAGCTCAGTATTAAAATAGTCCGAGCGGTTATCAAGATTGTACGAGCCGATCATTACTTCAGTGTAGGTCTTTGTCTCATAGACATGGGTCTTGGCGTGTGTTCCCCAGTCTGCGGTCTTGGCAGTGTCGACTGCCGCCACATCAAGGTCAGACCACCTGCGATCGTTGAAGTAAACCTTCATTCCTTGCTTCAGGTAATGCGGAAGATGCATGTAGAGATTGGCGGACATAAACAGGGCATCGGTTGAGCGCAGTGAATTCGAATACAAATTCACTTCGATTCCTCGCTTGAGAATGTCTTCAAAGATGTATTCATTTCTCTCGTTAGGAATGAAATACGGCGAGCTGATCGTGAGGGCCTTATCAATCGGAAGAATTTTATCGAGGAAAGCTTTCCTGACGTGACGGTTATTATCGTTGTAATCCTTATCCGACATCGAACCTTTTTTCCCCGGAGAATCGGTGACGAAAGTCGCGACCGGACATGGATAGATATTGTTATCCGAGAGCTGAATCTCCGCTGCCTTGGCGATCGCCGCACGATACGTAAGTTCTTCGGGAGTTTCTTTCAGAAAGTCCTGCACCGCCTTCACTTTTTTGTCCCACTTTCTGCCCGCGCCATCACCATCATCCATCGAGTCCCCGGTGTAGCGGGGATGAGGACGCGAATGACGTTTCATCTTCTGCGAAATTTTGTTTTCCCAGAAAGCGTTGAAGCTGTCACGCATGACCGTCACGAGCGGGCCCTTCACGAATACGTCACGATCTTCATAATTGTATTTGGCATCGAGATTGTAATAATCATCGGCCATGTTCCTGCCACCCGCGATCGCCTCTTCACCGTCGACGACAAAGAGTTTGCGGTGATTGCGGAAATTGATGGAATCCAGTCGCAACATCGAAGCAGTGTTATAAAACTTAACTTCGATCCCGTGTTGTTCAAGTTCATAAGCAAGAAACTCATCGACTCCAGCCGCGAACTTATCCAGAAGCACGCGCACTTTCACACCACGTTCGGCCGCCTTGATGAGTTCGCGGTTGAAGATCTTTCCTGCCATGTCCATGTAGTAAATGTAGTACTCGGCCTCAATCGTCTTCTGCGCCTTTTGAATGAGATCAATCCGCATCTGGAATGATTCTTCCCCGCGATGAAGGGGCATCATCTGCGTCTCTCCCGAAGTATCTTCATGATAGAAGGGATACGGAACGCTGTCGGAATAGTGGAGCGCCGAGGCCAGCAAAGGAAAAAGTAAAAGGGACGAAGCGATGAGTTTTTTCATGCTGATATTGTAGGAAAACCCGGAATTCTTAAGGGGGTTTTTGAAAAGAATTACCGGTGTTGAAAGTTCAGACACGTGGTACTATTTTCAAATAGATGAGTGAACAAACCGCCACCCGACCCTACATCAGCGGCGTCTATGATCTTTTGTTTATCATAGGGGCCCCCATCATTGCGTTTACCGCCGTGACCATGGTGAGCCTTCCCCGCGCTATCCACGGACAGTTCCTCGTCGACCCGCAAACCCCCGAATGGTTCATTGGATTCACTGCCCTTCTCACTCACGCACATGTGATGATGGTTTTCTATCGCAGTCACGCTAATCCGACTGTCTTCCGGCGTTTCCGCTGGCGCTTCACGGTTATTCCTCTCGCGTTTCTTGCTGCCTTTTATATCTCTCCTGCTCTTTCCGGACTCATGGCGATCGTCGCTCTTTACTGGGATGAATGGCACACGCTCATGCAGACCTTCGGTCTCACCCGGATCTACGACGCCCGCGCGGGAAATGATCCCAATATCGGAAGAAAGCTCGACATGGGGATGTGCTTTGTTCTGGGCCTTCTTCCCCACATGCTTCTTCTGACTTACATGCCGGAAAATATCCGGAGCGAAGGTCTCTTCAATGTTCTCGCCATCGGCGGAGAACTCGCCGCCCGCTATGGCCACTATATTCACTCACTGAAAACTTCGCTGATTGTTTTTGCTGCCGCCTACACTGTGTTCTACGTTTACAGTTACGTGAAGCTCGTGAAGAAAGGTTATAAGATCTCGCGCACCAAGATGGCCCTCATGGCCACCACCGGAACCACGGCAGTTCTCATCGCGACTTTTTATAGCGTGAGCGACGCCGGCCACTTCATGAACATGTACCACTCGCTCCAGTATCTTTTTATTGTGTGTGTGCTGGAGACTCCGCAGATCACGGGCAGGATGAATTTTCCGAAGATCAACAAACGCCTTCTTCTCATCAGCTGTGGCGTGATGGTTGTCTCAATTGCTTTCGTCGCAGGTCTAGCGCGGCTTCTTGATCAATTCGCGTTTCTCGGACACTTCTGGTTACTCTCCTCCCTCTGCCACTTCTGGTATGACGGATTCATCTGGTCAGTAAGAAAGAAAGACATCTAAAGTTAATCTAAAAATGCTTCAGTGGAGCACAAGTGCACCTTGGATAATCCTCCGGCGGTGAAGAAAATTATTTCAGGTCATATCAAGGAGGATTTGATGAAAACTTTATTGACTGCATTCTCTGTATTGGTGCTCGCTGTTTCGTGTAACAAAAGTAACCCCAACAAAGATTACGAGCAGAAGCAACAAGAAGCGCAGAAAGATTATCGCCATGACGTGAACGAGGCGAACAAGGATTACAATCAGGACGTGAACAAAGCTGCTAAGGATCGTAACGAAGACATCAAGGATGCTCAGGAAGATCTTCGTGATGAGCAACGTGAAGAGGCCAAGGATCTTCGTGACGAGCAGAAAGATGCCGCCAAGGATTATGTAGACGATAGCGCTGGTGCGACCGTCGATAAATCCGATCACAAAGTGAATGTACAGGAATCAGAAGACCAGATGAACCACTAAGGGTGAGTCAGAGAAGCTCCGGCCTTGTGCCGGAGCTTTTTTTTACTTCAAACCGAGTTTCGATTTAATCACATCAGTGAGTTTCTTCACCTTATTCCCGAAATGTCCCAGGCCTTCCAGGTGCACGCCACCTCTTCCGGTAGCGTATTGATAATCCACCTGCTCACCTTCATCACTGACACCTTTCTCTTTTCCGATCGGCACACCTCCGCGACCGGTGGCGTACTGATAAACTCTTCTCTGTCCATGCTTCCCTGATTGAGGGAGAGCTTGTTCTTTATCAATGTTTTCCATACAGACTCCTCTGTTCTCTACCCATCATGATACGCAAGGCACGGACACATCATGACTTAATTCATCCTGAGCCTTGTCCGACTGAGAAACGTGATCGATAATTTCCCCTATGAAAAAAGCTCAGCATCCTGATGAGGTAAAGAACTTTGAAGAGATTCCCAACATTGGTGAAGCGATGGCAGATGATCTTCGCTCGTTGGGTCTCAAACATCCGCATGACCTGAAGAAACAAAATCCTTACGAGCTCTATTTGAAACTTTGCCGAAAAACGAAGTCCTATCAGGACCCTTGTGTCCTCGACGTTTTTATGT
>JBJMLZ010000126.1:0-4373 GCA_045805035.1 Bacteriovoracaceae bacterium | reverse complement strand
GGAAGAACGACTCCCTTCTCTCTCCGTTGACCTTGGCCACATTCTCCGCGTGATCCAGAATCTCATGAGCAATGCCCTGAAGTTTACGCCTTCTGGTGGAACGATCACGCTTAGTGCAAGGGCTTCTGAGGGGAGTGTGCTCTTCGCAGTCGAAGATACCGGCCCTGGGATTGAAAAAGAAATTCTTCCGACGATGTTCAGCCGTTTCGTGCAAGGAAAAAGTAAATCTCATCTCGGGATTGGTCTGGGCCTTCCCATCTGCAAAGGGATCGTTGAGGCCCACGGAGGGAAAATCTGGATTGAAAGTCACCCCGGTCAGGGAACGAAGATTTCTTTTACGATTCCGGTCCCTCTTGAACAACACCAACATCTCCACTAGACAAGTCGATCAAGAAATTCTTTTGCCGCACGGGAAATGATGCCGTTCTTTCTGGTCAGAAGGACCAGAGGAAAAATAAATTCTTCTTTCGGATAGAGGTCCAAAAGTGTTCCCTTCTTCAGCTCGTCTGAAATCATGAACTCAGGGAGAATCGCCACGCCCAGCCCTTTCAAAGCCATTTCCTTATGGGCGGAAATATCATTGGTGGAAATGCTGATCTTGGCCTCGGGATAATCTTTCTTAAGCCTCTCGAGAGCAGGAAATTTTTTATTCCGGGTTTCTTCGATCTCCCGGGATCCGATGAAGCGGTCAAGGTTCTTCTTCTTTGAAGAGGCGACCAAATGAAACTTCAGTTTCTGAATCGTTTTTCTCTGAAGATCCAGAAGATCCTCGGGCACATGCAGGAACAATCCGAACTCGAGTTCTGCGCTCCTGATTTTTCTCACGAGCTCTTCACCGGTCGCTGAATACATCATTGGCCACGTCTCCGGAAATTCCTTCATGAAATCCTGCAGGACACCCGGAATGAGATAAGTTGAGATAGGACTAGACGCCCCGAATTTAAAAGGTCCGCTGATTTTTTTTGTTTGGGCCTCGGCGATTTGCCTGATCTCTTCCGCTTCCGCGAAAATTTTTTCGCAAACTTCAAACACGTCATGTCCGGCAGATGTGAGATGGACTTTCTTACCGATGCGTTCAAAAAGAGGAATTCCTAATTGGTCTTCCAGATTTTTCACACCACGGGTAACGGATGGTTGAGCGAGCCCAAGTTCTAGTGCTGCCTTGGTGAAGCTTTTCAAGCGAGCCACTTCGTAGAAATATTTGAGAGAGGAAAGATCCATACGCATTTCGTATCAATATCATAAAAACAATCAATTTTACAAATATACAACAGAGACTATAAAAATAGCCGATTGGAGGTCCCTATGAAAGCATTGCTTGCCTTGCTTCTGCCGTTAACGGTCTCTGCTTCCGTGATTCCGTATAAAGAAGTCTTCCGTCAGTACAAGAATCTCGACCAGCTGGATCTTTCTGAGTGCGAGAAAACCTTCCGCTTTGTGAATGGGAACTGGATGGATTGCAGGCTTCATCTCCCCGAGTTGATGTCCTCCCCCGTTGCCAAGATCGCTAACTTTGTTGTGGATATTAAAGAAAAAACTATCGCGCTTTCGCCGGAGATGAATTTCTTTATCCGCATCGAAACCGCTTACTACGATGCCAATGAAGGGGCCGCTTCAACTCATCTTCTGATTCAGGCCTACTATCAGAAACCGGGCGATATCCGCATTCATTCCGGCCCCTCCTCTGATTACTCATTCGCTGTTCTAAAGAACCATCTCACTACTACTTTGAGGGAATGGAATCCTTCTGGGAAAACTGTGGTGGCCTATTCTCCCGGGCTCAAATCAAAGTTCATCGAAGACGAAGTGATAGGAGATGTTTTTATTGGTGAAAGCATTGATACTCCAGATGCTGAAAAATGCCTGAAGAATTATGTGCACGAACAGGAAGATAACTGGCCTAGCGAAGAAGTGATCTTTTATTCGCAATGCACTGACTACGAAGAGGTGCCATGGTTCGCCCTTTACCTTCAGGATTTTTGGTCAACGAAACTTAAAAATCATCCGGAGACTTCTGACAAAGTTGTCTATTTGCCGGAGGGAATGGCGGCACAGATCTCTTATTCAGCCGCGGGCTTTTCCATTATCCTGGGAAAGAGTGCCAACGGGATCGTTGACTATAATTTCGACATTTCTCCCGACGAAGCATTTCCCCTGATCAGACAAGCAACAAAGCTTGGCGGTCCTATGACTGCCCATTTCTATGTCCTTGAATCCCACCTCCCGGAAGTAAGGCCAGAAGCGAAAATCATCGGGAAACTGGCCCTGAAAAGATCAGGGACGAAAGACGAGATTGATTATCAATGATCGTGATAAAATCTCCGGGTAAGTTTTTTCCCGGAGATGTTTATGAAATTCTTTCTCATCCTTCTTATCGCTTGTCCCACGGTGTGGGCGCAAAACCTGACTCCCGATGAACAGAGAGCTCTTCTGAGAGAAGTCCGCGACCTGAAAGAGCGCGTGAATGCGCTTGAAAAAAAACAATCAGGTCAGGGCTTCCGTGAAACCGATTACTCTTCGAAGACCACTGCAGCTCAGACTGCACCTGCAACCGCTTCTCAGGAACCGCAAATGACGGAAGCACAAAGAAAAGAAATCATGGAGACGATGGAAAAATACAAGAAGGCCCAGGCCGAGCAAACCAAAGCGCTGAAGGAAATTGAAGATGAAGAGTAAACTTTTTCTGGCGCTTCTTTTTGCTACTCCCCTCTATGCCGCTGACCTCACTGAGACTTTCACTCCAGGCAAAGGCACACTCTATCAGCTGGAAGTGCAGGGACAAAAGATCCCAGTGGATGTTTCCATTTATGTCGCCTCTTCAGCAAAAGATCACGTGAATATCGAGTATTTTCTTTCTTCACGCGAATCCCTCATCCCGGTGGAGATGTGGCAGCAGTTTGAGATCGCCGCCAGTGAAAATGGATCGAAGGTGACGAAGGGTTTTATTCAGACCAAAGAATTAAAAAATCCGGAAACGCTCACGGATGATTATCTGAAAGGCCTGGACGGAGTGCAGGTGAACGACTTTCTTTTCTCGAGCGAAAGCGAACTCAGTAAAGATAAAGTCGGCGAAGAGATGGTCGAAGTTCCCGCGGGAAAAGACAAGGCCATGCACTATCGCACTGTCTCCGGAGGTTCAACGATTGATTACTGGATCAGTGACTCCGCCAAACCCATTGGGCTCGTGAAATTAGTTTCCAAACACCCAAGTGATCAGAAAAAAAATTATACGCTGGCACTAACGAGTCTCATGAAAAACGTGAAGCCCTTCATCGATCCGGCGAAGGCAGTTCCGTTATCTTCGCTGGGAAAATCGTTACTCGCAAAACCCGAAAGTATCCGCTGAAATAAAAAAGGGCCCATTCGGGCCCTTCTCATTTGTGTGTGTATTTCGAAATCTTACTTGAAGTAGATGTTCGAGCTTGGTTCACCGAAGAGGTGGTACCATTCGAAGTTGTCTCTTACCGCTTCCATATCAGTGAAGTTTTCCATGAGGTAGAGCTGGCCCTGAAGGATCGCTTCGCCGATAGTTTCGATCTTGTTAGCAATCGTACGCTTCACAATTCCGCGTGCCATGATTGCAGGTGGGTGCCATGAAACGTTTACCGAACCGCCGAGGTACATGGAAGCACCGATCGCATCTCCGCGTGAGTCAGTAGCGTTCATCCATGTTTCGCCGAAGTAACCTTTTTTGAGTGTACCGTTCTGACAAGCGACATCGATGATTACCGGTTGCTGAACGTTAGCGTTGTTGAGCTGCTTGATGCTTGAAGTGGAATACCACTCACCAGTCGACGCCCAGCTTGTGCCTGAACCGTGGCCAACATAAGTCACGTAGCCCGCGCCTTTGTTGAAAGCATCATTGATCGGACCTGGCTTAGAAGTCGGGCTGTTTTGCTGGAAGTGAGTTGAAGTTGTACCGAAAGCTGCGTTGAGGTCACCTTCGATGCCAGTTACATATTCTTCATCAGAAGGAGAAGAACCTTCGTTCGAAGCAATCCCAACCATACGGAGAAGGCCGGAAACGTCACCACGGCGATCGTTATAGTCCATCCACTTGTGAGTCTGGCGCTTCACTTCGTCCGCAGTCGAAGCAACTACGCGACCGTATTGTACGTCGGCAACGAAGTCATTCGAGTCCATGAGGAAGTAAGGAAGGTCAGACGGAGTCTTCGATGACCCAGAAGTACTTACTGCGTGATTCGGGAAGAGTGTGTCTGTACCAACGATGAGAGCATACTTGTATTTGTTCGCCTGATACTCAGATTTAAAGTAAGCAGTGATCTTTGCAACGTCAGATCCGATGTCTTCGAGAGCGACAACTTTTACAACATGATTACGTGTCTTGTAAGAAACAAAGTCAGTGAGTCCGC
>JBJMLZ010000125.1:0-4113 GCA_045805035.1 Bacteriovoracaceae bacterium | reverse complement strand
TGAAGGAACCAGCTCAGCATCGCCAATGATCACGATGTCGGCGGCGATCTTCGGAGAGATCTCATTCAGCATCCACGGAACCGCATAACCGCCCACGGGACGATTCACGTAAGAGTGAAGTTCAACGAATGGTAGTTTCTGCGAGAGTTCATTCCACGCCGTCATTGCCGGATGGTGACCGTCGATCAAAATGTGAATCTTGAGACGTCCATGGAGATGGTTCAGTGTCTCGAGTGCTGTCATCCACGGCTCGATGTAAAACTCAGAACGGGAAGTGATCGGGATAATAAGCTCGATGGTTCCGGCATAGGACTCATCCGCAGTAAGCTGCTTACCTTTGAGAGCATTTCTCACGAGTGTGCAGATCATGACGATGGTTAAGGCAATGACGAGAAGTCCAATCATAGGTTAAGATTAACGCATGAATAAGCGTCAGTACATGCAAAAAACCTTCGAGCGCCAGCGGCTCCTGAACAAAATGATGTCGAGACCCGGGCCCTATCCCTACGTCATCATTTTGGATCACCTGAAAGTGGATTTTAACATCGGGAAGATCATCCGTTCCGCAGAGGCCTTCGGTGCGCAGGCGGTGGATGTGGTGGGAACGAGTTACTTTGATCCGCTTCCCGCCAAGGGCTGCATGAAGCGCGTGCCGTGGCTCATGACCCAGACGTTTCAGGAAAGTTATCAGCGCTGGTCCGATCAGGGTTTCACGTTTTTTGCATTTGATTCAGAGGCCGAACAGGGCCTCCATGAAATTGTGCTTCCGGAGAAGTCCGCTTTCATTCTGGGACACGAAGGATTTGGTTTTACCTTTAAGAAAGAACATTATCCGAAGATTCGTTACGTGAAGATTCCACAATTGGGGAAGGTGGAGAGTCTCAACGTTTCCGTTGCTGCATCCATTGTCATGTACGAATTCGCGCGCTCAAGAAACTTCCAGGCCTAGTCGTCGAGAAGTGTTCCCTTGAGATTCAGCTTCAAAGAATAAAGAAGGCCTAAGGTCATCACACCAAAGAAGAGGTGAGGTGGCTGCGCATTCTGAGGAAACCCAAAATAGTTCAGCGCAATCCCGGTGGAGACGTTGGCGAGAACGCAGAAGAATGCAAAGAGTGTGGTGAAAAAAGCGCCACGGTTAAAACGCGTGCGCTGAAGATACACGAGAAGATACAAAAACAGGCCGACGATCACGAGTGAGAATGAGCGGTGGATGTAGAAGATGCCGCCAAGGTGCGAGATCACGTTTTCATACGTCGTGGTGTTCGTATCGCGCGTGAGGTGATCGACTTGCTGGCGAACCTGAGTGCCCATCAATACCTGCGCGAACGTTGCGTACACAAGAATACGCGAGATCAGCAGGGCCTTGTTATCCACCGGCTGAACGATGCCGGTGTCTTCTAGGTCATCACAGTATTTTTTGAGATAAAGAAGTCCGAACAGCTCAAGGACGGCGAGGAACATGTGAATCGTGATGAGGTAAGGCTTCAGGTGCGTGGAAACCACCAAAGCACCCACGCCTCCCTGGATCATGATCAGCGCCAAGAGTCCCGCACAGAACCAGGGAATGTTTCGTTCAATGTGTCGCAGTTTGAATGAAAAGATAAAAAGCAGTGTGATCAGAAATCCGAGTACAACACCCAACAATCGATTGATGTACTCAGTCCAGGTCTTGAACGGATCAAAGTCGGCGATCGTCTTGCCGGAGATTTTATAAATTTCTTTATAATCGTGAGGAAGCTCGGAAATATCCATCGGCGGAACCCATTTACCGAAGCAATGTGGCCAGTCCGGACATCCGAGACCAGAGCCGGTTCCGCGCACGATCGAACCGGCGAGAATGACCAGATAGGTCCCCATGATCGAGAGTATGATAATCCGCTGAAAGCCTTTCATGTTTTCAATTTAACACGATATAGTAGGGGTTATCAAAGGGAAGTTCTCCATGATCTCGCTCGAAATTCTCCTCCTGGGTCTTGGACTCGCTATGGATGCGGGAGTTGTGAGCTTTGCATTGGGACTCACGACCGCGGACGAGCACATTCACCACCGGGCTTTGAAGGGACTTCTGATTGCCTTCATCTTCGGGCTCTTTCAGTTTTTCATGCTCTGGCTCGGCTCTTACGGCGGATATCTTTTTGCGTTCTCGAGCTACGGCTATCTTTCCCAGTTTGTGGTGACCGGAGTGTTTCTCCTGATCGGGCTCAAGCTTTTTCAGGAAGCGGGGAAGGAAGAGCAAAAAGAACTTAAGTGGGGAATTCTTCCGATTATATTTCTTGCGATCGCAACTTCGATTGATGCTCTTGCCGCGGGCATTAGTCTCGGCGCTCTTCCGGATGCAAAATTTTCAGCACTTCAGATCGGTGTGATTACTTTTATCGTTTGCGGTTTACTTTATTTCGCTTCACTTCTTTTCAGCCGGATCCCGCACAAGTGGCTCATGCGCCTGGGGGGAATGATCTTCACCGGACTTAGTCTCCGGATCGTCTGGCACTACATTTCTTCAGGAGCTTTATGAAAATCGATCCAAAACTTTTTAAGGCCGCACAGAAAGTCGTGGGGGAGGCGATTGAACCTTCGCCGCTTATTTACAACGAATGGCTCTCAGGCAAATACGGCTGCGAAATTTACCTGAAGCTTGAGAACATGCTCCCGATTGGTTCTTTCAAGATGAGAGGAGCGACGTTCAAGGTTTCTCAGCTGACTGCTGCGGAAAAAAAACAAGGCCTTCTCGCGGTGAGTGCCGGTAACCACGCTCAGGGTGTCGCCTGGGCGGCGAAGAAGTTTGGTGTGAAGGCGACGATCATTATGCCACTCGGTTCACCGCTCACGAAAATCAGAAACACGGAATCTCTTGGCGCGCAGGTGATTCTTCACGGGGAAAGCATTGAAGAATGTTTTCAGCACGCGCAGGAGCTGATGAAGAAAAAGAAAATGATCTTCGTGCATCCGTTCCATGATCCGTATGTGATCGCGGGCCAGGGGACAGTGGCGTATGAACTTTTGAAGCAGATTCCGAAGATGGATTATGTTTTCTCCGCGATCGGCGGCGGTGGACTTGTTTCCGGGATCGGTCAGGTTCTGAAAAACGAAAAATCGAAAGCAAAAATCATTGCGGGCCAGTCGTCGACGTGTGCACCGATGGTGGACACTCTTCAATCCGGAAAGGTTACGAATAACGATAAAGGTGAAACTTTCGCCGATGGTATCCGCGTGCGGAGAGTGAATGAAGACATGTGGCACTTACTCGAAGGAGTGCTTGAATCTTCGGACAAAGTGGATGATGAAAAAATGGCGTGGGCGGTTCTTCAGCTGATGGAGAAGGCGCGCGTGATCGCGGAAGGTGCGGGAGCACTTCCTCTGGCACTCTTTGATCAGATGTGGCAGAAGGCGCCGAAAAAATTTAAAGGGAAGAAAGTTGTCCTCGTGATCTGCGGGGGAAATATCGACGTGAATCTTCTTGAGAGAATTATCGATCGCGGTCTCATTGAGTCTCATCGTAAAGTGAGAATCTCCATTCCGATTCAGGACAGACCGGGAACACTCATGCGTCTCACGAAAATTATCAGTGATGTAGGAGCGAACATTCTCCAGGTCGTGCATGACCGTGATTCATCCAACACGGGGATCACGGGAACGAACGTACTCTTCACGCTGGAAACAAAGGGTGAAGATCACTTGAAGATCTTACTGAAAGAAATGAAGAAGGATTTTCCGCTTTGTCAGGTGGTGAATTAAAAAAGGCCCCTTAAGGGGCCTTTTTTTTTAAGATTTCATCACATCGGTTTTTTCATCCACCAGCGCCGCGATCACGAGATCTCCGGAAACGTTCAGGGTCGTCCGGCACATATCGAGGAATCTATCCACGCCGAGAATAAGCGCAATCCCTTCCGCAGGAATACCGACACCATTCATGATGATCATGATGAGCGGGAGTGAGCCACCCGGAACGCCCGCAGTTCCGATACCGGCGATGATACACATGATGACGACTTTGAATTGCGCCGCCATCGAGAGTTCCACGCCAAAGACTTGTGCGAGGAAGAGGACCGTTACACCTTCAAAGATCGCAGTTCCGTTCTGATTGGCAGTAGCTCCTACAGTAAGAACAAAACG
>JBJMLZ010000124.1:0-5281 GCA_045805035.1 Bacteriovoracaceae bacterium | reverse complement strand
GACGGATATCATCGATACCGTATCTCATCATCACAAGGCGATCGAGACCGAGACCAAACGCGAAACCTGAATGTTTTTCTGGATCAATTCCACCATGACGAAGAACGTTCGGATGAACCATTCCACATGGAAGAAGCTCAACCCAACCAACCTGCTTACAGACTGAACAACCTTTTCCTGCGCAAATGAGACATTTGATATCAAGCTCAAAGCCAGGCTCAACAAACGGGAAAAACCCCGGACGCAGGCGAACTTCCACTTCGCGTTTAAAGATCTCAGTAAGAAGTGTTTTCATGAAGTAAATCAGGTTACCGACGGAAACATTTTCACCCACCATCATGCCTTCGAGCTGATGAAACACCATTTCGTGAGAAGCGTCTGTGCGCTCACAACGAAACACTTTACCCGGGCCAACGAAACGGAAAGGAGGTTTTCTCGTTTTCATCCCCCGCACCTGGATCGTTGAAGTGTGCGTACGAAGAAGGTGCTTTTTATCTGCGAACCAGAATGTATCCTGCATATCACGTGCGGGATGGGTTGCCGGAATATTGAGCGCTTCAAAGTTATGATAGTCGTCTTCGATATGTGGGCCATCGAGGACTTCAAAGCCCATGGAAATGAAAATATCTTCGATTTCTTTCTGGATGATGGTGACCGGATGATAGCCGGCCGCCTGCAGGCCTTTTTCAAGAACAGAATCAGTGAGAGAAATGTCGATCTTATCTTTAGCAAGATTTTCGTTGATGTCCTGAAGCTCGAGCTCAAGCATTTTTTTGGAAAAGTGCTCTTCGATCGCACCTTTCACTTCATTGGCCTTCGCACCGATAGTCTTGCGCTCCTCAGGTGTCGCGTCCTTGAGGTTCTTCATGACCTCCGACAATGGACCTTGTTTACCAATGAATTTTGCTTTGAGATTCAGAAGATCAGCGACCTTTGAAACGCTCTTCAATTCAGATTGAAAATCCTGGAGAAGCTTATCGAGTACCTGCATGACTATCCCTTGAGAAATTTAGGGAAAAGGTTAACAGGGCGGTCACGTCATGGGAAGAAAAGATGCAAGGAGTCGATCTCTTGCCTTCGAGAGAAAGGCCATCTTCTCCGGGTCCTGATAGTCCGGATACGTCCAGGGAAGTGTCTGCCACTGGCCTTGCCTGAACTCGAAGGTCAGATCCGCAAAGACATCTTCCCCTATGAAAATCCGATGAGAGTAGTTCTTGGTAGTCGCAAGCAGGAAGTTTTCGGCCGACAAAAGCCCGATATCAATATTCACTGTTCGTTTTTCATCCCGGGCAAATTGATTTTCCCATTTCAGTGAGTAGAGTTTGGAAGAAAGTAACTCTGAGCGTGGAAAGGTACGGTGACTGATAATAAGAAAGCGCTCAAGATCAGGACCCATTTCTTTCTGGTAGTACGAAATTAGCGGATTGAATGTCGGGCGAAGGATTTCACCAGTCCCGTACTTATCGCACCAAAGTTTAATAAGATTCTCTTCGGAATGAAGATCCTTGCGATACAAAAAGCTTCCGAAGAGTAAACCTGGGCGGCTCGGTTGTGTCTTCAGCATTACTTCATGAGTTTGCGAAGGTTCTGGAAGTAGTCTTTAAGTTCTTCCAGAGAACAAAGTGCGGTTCCCCGTTTCCGGACAACCACGCCAGCAGCGCAGTTACCGATCCAGGCAGCTTCTTCAAGACTTGCACCAGCGAGAAGTGCTGACGTGATTGCAGCAATCGCAGTATCACCAGCGCCAGAAACGTCGAAAACTTCGTTGGCAGCAGTTGGAATGATCCGAAGTTTTCCGTCGAGCTTGGTATCAAGCATGGCCATACCATCGGGTCCGAGAGTGATAATGACTTTCTCGAGGTTCAGTTTATCCGCGAGAACTTGTGCAATAGTTTCAAGCTTTCTTTCTTTGAAATATCCAAGGGCCTCAACCATGTTATGCGACTCCTGACGGTTAGGCTTCAGGAGTGTGGCACCTTTGTACCAGGCAGGTGGAGTCGAACGTGAGGGATCCACTGCGATCATGAGATTTTTCTCTTTGAAATCATTGATGATTTTCTGACAAAGATTTTCACTAAAAAGACCCTTGCCGTAATCTTCAATGATGAGACCAGAATGATTGGCAGAGAATTCGTTGATTCTCGAGGTCACTCTTCTGAAAGTTTCTTCATCAATGGTATCTTTCGTCTCATAATCCACACGACAAATCTGCTGAGTCGCAGTCGTCACCCGTTCTTTGTAAGTTGTGTGACGAGAAGGATCGCGAACTAGTCCCCATGTTTTCAGTTCTCTTTCTTCAAGAAGATGTTCAACCTGATTGGCGCGAGCATCGTCACCAATGACTCCGCAAAGTGTTGAGGACACATTCAGACTTTTCAGGTTATCCGAAACGTTGGCGGCAAGTCCGAGCTTCTGCCATTCTTTCTGTACTTCCAGAACAGGAACCGGTGCTTCGGGAGAAATACGCTTCACTTCTCCGTAAGTATACTTGTCTATGCCAAGGTCTCCCACGACGAGAATAGGTTTCAGTTTCCCAAACTGGGTAATAATCGAATCGAATTTTTCCTGGGTCAGAATCATGTTTTTCTTCTTTCGTTCCAAAGCCTGATGATTTCATCAATAATATGAGGAATAGTTTTGCCGGTGGTATCCAGCTCAAGGGCATCCTGAGCTTTCTTTAAGGGAGCAATTTCACGATTCATATCTTCGTAGTCGCGCTCTTTGATGTCAGCAAGAACGGTATTGTAATCAAAGTCGGTTTGCCCGCGTTCTTTCAACTCTTCCAGACGTCGCGTGGCCCGCTCTTCTGGTGAAGCGGTCAGAAAAACTTTCAGTATCGCATTCGGGAAAATGACTGTGCCAATGTCACGACCATCCAGAATCGAAGGACGGTCTTTCACAATGGTTCTTTGCCAATCAGCAAGAAAATCCCTGATCACTTTATACTTAGAAATTTGTGAGGCCAGCCGGGAAACATGGTGCTCACGAATAACGTCAGTAAGGTTCAAATTATCAAGCTGGATCAAAACACCTTGTTCAGGGGCGTACTGAAACCGATGATCATGAAAAAACTTTTTGATGAGATCGTCTTCGGCCGGTGAAAGTTTTGTTTTGGAAAAATCAATTCCGGTGTGTTGAAGAGCATATGCGGCCGCACGGAACATGGATCCCGTGTCGATATAAATCAGACCAAGCTTCTGCGCCACCATTTTAGCAACAGTCGACTTTCCGCTTCCTGACGGGCCATCAAGGGCAATAACCTGATCCTTCATAGGAGAAAATAATAAGTTGTGGGATCGAGGGTGGCAATCAGAGTTCTTTCAAAAAATGGAATTCCGGGATGAGCTCGAGTCGCCCGAACATGTCCGGATGCGAGATCTTGAGCATAAGTGGATTGATCATCTCATGGAGATCTTTCGGAGCGGAGCTCAGATGGTATCTTTGAGACCAGGCCGGATATGAGCCGGGGGCCATGGCGAGTGCGTGATCTTCCATCACCAAAGAAAAGGCCAGAAGTTCTCTCATTGAAAGAGAGGCAAGCTGTTGCTTGAAGTGAGTGAAGACAATTTTTTCGCGTTCAGGATCGTAGTGAGAAAAGCGACCTGTAGAGCCTTTCAACTCCTGAATAGCAATACAAAGCTTACGGCGTTCGCCCAAGGTGAAGAAAAACTCTGAGTTCGCTTGGAGTAGAGCTTCTCTTAACTGGTCGAGGTCAGATGCGCGGGATGAAGGTGACATTAGTGTTCTGGCTCAGCGTTCGGGTAATTTGGTAGTAGTTCTTCAAAACCTTGTTCAGGTAATGATTACTTTTTCCTACCGGAAGATTATTCCGAAGCTGATTCTTCGTCCAGTATGGACCCATATTATAGGCCACAGTGGCGTAGTGGTGATTGTTGTTGAAGGTTTCAAGAAGGCCCTTCAGATAGTAGATCCCCACTTCCAGGTTTCTGAGCTTGGATACAAGTTTCGAGTAACCCATGTCATAGAAAGACTGGGCATAGTGATAGCGAAGATAATCTTCTCCACGATCGGATTCCAGGAAAATTCCCTTCGCACGCATTTCGGCGAGGGACTCCATATATGTCTGTGGCATAAGCTGCATCAGACCACGAGCGCCCTTCTTTGAAGTAGCATCATGTTTAAAGTCTGACTCAGTCCACATCATGGAAAGAACCCAGAACGGATCGAGCTGGTGTTTTTCGCAAAGAATTAAAACAGGACGAATAACTTTCTTCACTTTCTTCTGAAGCTTTTCAGGGAAGAGCTGCACCATCTGAGCTTCAGCTTCGTCATAAGAGTTATTCGCAAAGAAGCTGATATCCCCAATGAAAAAGCCTAAGCTGTCGCTTTTAAAGCGATAGCTCTTAGCGCGCTTGAATCCAAAGTGAAAGGTCTCAGGATAGAGGGCCCGCATAGCAAACGAGCCGAATAAAATGAGAGAGAAGAGCGGTATCTTGTAAGTGGAGAAGAAAATACTAAAAAAAGATTTTTTAGGCTTTTCCTCCGCCGTTACTGCAAGACTTTCGAGAACGCTTGCATCGCCGGTCGTTGGTTCCATCATGACCTCGCTTATATCCCGGTAAACTCTCGCTTGGCAAATTCCCTTGACCAAGCTCGGATAAACCATTGAAGATTGATACGTAAAAAATACCACCCTCTCGTCGCACACCAAAATCCGGGGTTTTATGAGTGAAAATAAATTGTCTTTGGAGAAGTCTCTCTACCTCAAGCAACACGCTGAAAACCCTGTGCATTGGTGGCCATATGACGAGCAAGCACTGAATAAAGCGAAGGAACTAAACAAGCTCATTTTTGTGTCGATTGGGTACTCTAGTTGTCACTGGTGCCATGTCATGGCCCATGAATCGTTCGAAGATGAGACTACTGCTAAGTTCCTGAATGAGCATTTCGTCTCCATCAAGGTTGATCGCGAAGAATATCCCGACGTCGATCATTATTATCAGAGCGCCTGTTCGGCGATGACCGGCAGAGGTGGCTGGCCCCTTACGGTTTTTCTCACTCCAGACGGGAAACCGTTTTTTGCCGGGACCTATTTTCCGAAAGTCGGTCGCCAAGGATTACCGAGCTTCATGGAAATTCTGAAGCACATAACTGATCTCTACAAAAATAATGCAAAGTCGGTCGAAGAAAGTGCCGCGAATCTCGTAAAAGAAATCAGCGCTCCCAATGTTCTGGAAAAGAAAGTCCAGTTTCAGGGCCACTTCCCTCCTCCGTCCGCAGTCATGAATGCGCTTAAGAATTTCGCCGATGCAAAAAACGG
>JBJMLZ010000123.1:0-13254 GCA_045805035.1 Bacteriovoracaceae bacterium | reverse complement strand
TGATGTCGTGATTTTTTTTCAGGTATTCGAGGAGGGCATTTTTTTCGTTAAAGGCCGCGTGATCAGAGGCAATGAAAAGACGCATGTGATCTCCTTCGTTGCTCTGATCATAAACTTATTGCGAGATTACGGCCATGACTCTCCGATTATCTTTTCTGCCTTCAGCAGTGGCATTTGAGGCGGCCGGCTTTTCGGCCCCGTATCCATAAGCAGAAACCCTGCTCGCGGGGATATCCATCTTCTCAACGAGATACGCCATAACCGCATCAGCACGATCCTGAGAAAGCTTTTTGTTTCGTTTGGCATTCCCCGAGTTATCAGTATGCCCTTGAATCTCAACTTTTGTTTCAGGATGATTTTTCATGAAATTCCCGAGGTCCTGAATTGCAACTTGCGAAGCGGGAGGAATCTGCGCGCTTCCGGTAGCAAAAAGAATTTCAAGTTCCACGTTCGCCTTTTCATCAGGAAGACATCCGTAGTTGTTGACCTGCTGACCCTGTGGAGTCTGCGGACATTTGTCATTTGGGTCACCCACTCCATCGTGGTCACTATCAACAAACGCAGCCGCCACCGGAACTGCGGCAGCTCCTTTGTGCTCGTGCATTTCCTTGTCTGGGCCGAAGTAAACAGTAAGGTTCATCTGAGGAACCAGCGCGTGGATTTCTTTTCCAGGAATCGAGTTTCGATCGATTCCGTTTGAGTCATTACTACTGCTCGGCATTTTTCCGATGTACTGATAGTCGACGGTAGCAGAAAGAGAGACATCATCATTCAGCATGTATTCCATACCGAGACGGGCGCGTCCCGCGAATTTCAGATTGTCGTGATATGGCCCGATGTTTCTCATGTCCGCAACACCTGCACCTAAACCGAAGATGGGAGTGAGCTTGTCACCCGGATTGATTCTACGAATCCACATGAGACCAGTGACATTCGCACCAATTGTCGTATCAGCGAACTCATAATTTTGATAATTCAACTGGAGCGAATCCCAGCTGCTGGTGTGATAGCGCACGTGTGCATTCCAGGTGAAATCATCGTCGGCAAAATTGTTGAATTTTCCGTTACCAATCGGGAAGGTCCATCCCGCACCACCACCGATACCGAAACGATTTTTCAGGTCGAAGGTTTTGGCAAACGCCGTACTACTGATGAGGAGAAAAGAAATCAAAGCGTACTTCATAGAACCTCCATGTTCCGGTTCTATTAGACGTCTGAATAGTGCGAAAAAAAAAGGGGCCCGAAGGCCCCTCATGAAAACTTAGTAGCGGTAGTATTCCGGCTTATATGGTCCGGAAGCAGCGACTCCAAGATACTCAGACTGAGCTGGAGTAAGTACGTCGAGTTCAACACCAATCTTTTTCAGGTGAAGACGCGCAACTTTCTCATCAAGATGCTTAGGAAGCATGTAGACTTTTTTCTCGTAAGACTTCGCGTTCGTCCAGAGTTCGATCTGAGCGAGAGTCTGGTTGGTGAAAGAGTTCGACATTACAAAACTAGGGTGGCCTGTGGCGCATCCAAGGTTAACCAGTCGGCCTTCAGCAAGCACGATCACCTGCTTGTTGTTCTCGAGTGTGTAGAGATCAACTTGTGGCTTCACGGTATCTTTGGTGTGACCATAATTTTTGTTCAACCATGCCATGTCGATTTCAATGTCAAAGTGGCCGATGTTACAAACGATAGCTTTGTCTTTCATCGCGAGGAAGTGTTTTCCAGTCACGATGTCTTTACAACCAGTCGTAGTGACAACGATGTCCGCTTCTTTCACAGCATCGTCCATCTTCTTCACTTCGAAACCTTCCATTGCGGCCTGGAGAGCGCAGATAGGATCGATTTCAGTGACGATTACGCGTGCACCAGCACCGCGGAGTGAATCCGCAGAACCTTTACCAACGTCACCGTAGCCGGCAACAACCGCAACTTTACCTGCCATCATCACGTCAGTCGCGCGGCGGATAGCATCCACGCAAGATTCGCGACAGCCATATTTGTTATCAAATTTTGATTTCGTAACTGAGTCGTTCACGTTGATACATGGAACAGGAAGTTTCCCCTGCTTCTCAAGTTCGTAAAGACGGTGAACACCTGTGGTAGTTTCTTCAGAGATCCCTTTGATGCCTTTGTAGAGCTCAGGGTATCTGTCGATGATGAGTTGAGTGAGGTCACCACCGTCATCAAGGATCATGTTCAGCGGCTCTTTCTTGTCGCCGAAGAATACTGTCTGGTCGATACACCACATGAACTCTTCTTCGTTCATGCCTTTCCATGCATAAACAGGAATTCCGGCAGCAGCGATTGCGGCAGCAGCGTGGTCCTGAGTAGAGAAGATGTTACATGATGACCAGGTGACGTCAGCGCCGAGCTCAACGAGAGTTTCGATGAGAACTGCAGTTTGAATTGTCATGTGGAGACAGCCAGCGATGCGAGCGCCTTTGAGTGGCTTGGTTTTGCCGAACTCTTCACGAAGCGCCATGAGACCAGGCATTTCAGCTTCAGCGAGCTTGATTTCCTTGCGGCCCCAGTCAGCGAGAGAGATATCTTTTACTTTGTACTTCACTCTGTCTGAGTTTCCGTACGTACCTTGTGAAAAGTTTGCTTTCATCGACAATTCCCTTTTCCAGCTCCCAAGAGGTCTGGTAGATAAGCGCTCATATAAATTTGGGTCTAAACTAGCATCTCTTGCTTCGAAAACACAAGAGACACGCGTGGGTTTTCAGAGACTTATCCCGGGAATAAGATGAAAAAATATCGTTTTGAGTACTTTGCTTCGTGCCCGATGGGTCTCGAGGAGCTTCTCTCTCAGGAAATCCTGTCTTTAGGAGCGAAAACGACTAATCCAGTCCGGGGTGGAGTTCAGTTCGAAGCTTTCCATGAAGTGGCACTCAAAGTAATTCTTCATACGCGTTTAGCATCGCGGGTTTTCAAATATCTTTACACTCTCGATGTGCTGAACGAAAAAGACTATTACCTCGAGGCAACTGATATCAAGTGGAAGAGCTTGATGTCTGCCAATCAGACTTTTCGCCTGACTACAATCTTCGCGGATCTTCCCGGTGAACGCGAAGAATTTCGAAATTCTCAGTTCGCGAATTTGAAACTCAAAGATGCCATCGTGGATTACTTCCGTCACTTCGATGGCACACGCCCGAGCGTGGAAAAAGAATTTCCGGATATCACTTTCCTTGCGCGCATTGAGCGGGGAACGGAAAAGCCCTATGCAGTGACTCTCATGTACGATCTTTGCGGAGATCCGCTCAACCAGCGCGGATACAGAATCGCCAAGACCGAAGCGCCGGTGAAAGAAAACGTGGCCGCGGGTTTACTGAAGCTCATCAAATGGAATCCGGAAGAAGAAGGCCTTCTCGATGCCATGTGCGGTTCAGGAACGATTGTGATCGAAGCAGCTCTCATGGCAGGAAATATTCCTCCGAGCTACCTCAAAGTCGACAGACATCTCTCAGGCCGAGGCATGAAGATGTGGACCTTCCTGAACTATCCGTGGTTCACCGAAGATAAGTTCCTTCAGGAAAATTTCCAGAAGCTTCTCGATGAAGTGAAAGCGCAAGCTGATGCGGGAATGATGAAGCTTCAGGGAATGAAGGGCCGCATTCGCGGAAGTGATATTGATGGATACAGTGTTGGTGTTTCTCAGGACAACGTTCAGAAAGCGCGACTCCTTTCTGTCGTTCCGATTGAAAGAAGAGATGCACTTGAGACAAAACCCAACACAGACAAGACTCTTTTCATCTGTAACCCACCTTACGGAGAGCGTTTAGAACATGGTGAAGAAGAAAAGCTCAAGGCCCTCTACAAAGGTCTGGGCGATCATTGGAAGCATGAATGGAAAGGTCATCGGGCGGCTCTCTTCACGGGAAATCTTCCGATGCTGAAGCAAGTAGGCCTTAGAACATCAAAGAAAACGATTCTCTGGAACGGCGATATTGAATGTCGTCTGGCAGAGTACGATCTCTACTGATCTTTAGGCTGGATGAGAATAAGATCTTCGCGGATTTTGATCCCGTGATTCCACTTCTCGATTTTCGGACGAAGATTGGCGATGTGAGTGTTGATCGTTCCTGGCTTAACTGAATCATCTCCCCAGATTTTTTTGATCACCTCAGAGCGCGAAATCGCCTGAGGGAATGATCTCAGAAGAATTCCCAGCAAACGCATTTCAAGCAGGGTCAGATCAATCGACGTATTGTTGATCGTCGTTTTCAGTGACTGCACATCGATGCGGAGATTACCGAGTTCAAGCACCGTCGAAGTCTGAAGATAAAATTTGATCTTACTCGCAAGACGCAGAACGATTTCTTCCACTGGTAAATCGCGGGGGAGAAAATCTACTCCCCCACTTTCGTAAGAACGGATCTTGTTTTCGTCAGAAATATCGCCGGAGATGAAGAAAACCGGACAGCCGTTATAAAGCGGGTGCTCAGTGATTTTTTTGTAGAGCGTGTGACCGTCCATCGCCGGCATGTGCACATCGAGCATGAACGCATGCGGATGATTATCTTTCATGACCATCGGCCACTTCAAGGCATCGTGGCAACCGACGACGTTAAACTGGTCAGAAAGAAGTTCTTTCCAGACTTCTATGTTGGCGATCTGATCGTCGAAGTAAACCAGTGTCCATTTCATTGAGGTTTCCTGACCAGCTGGGCGCCGATACCTTTCACGACCTGAATTTCATAGCTCCACTTCGCGAGCTTATTGTTCAAATTGAACACATGTGTATGGATGGTAGCGTCCTGAACGACACTTCCCTTCCAGACATTCTCCGAGATATCTAGCTTTGATAAAGAATCCGGATAATGGCGAAGCATGAGAGTGAGAAGCTTAAGCTCAATGAAGGTCAGAGGAATTTCCTGCTGGCCGAGAAATGTTTTCAAAAGAGTGAGGTTAATCTTGAGGCCATCGAACTCAATGATGTTCCGGTGACTCTGAAAGAACTTCATCTTGGCCTTGATGCGTGCGATGAGCTCAAGAGGCGGAACTGTTCGGCTGATAAAATCTACCGCGCCGAGAGTAAGAGACTTGATCCGCGCCTGTTCAGAGTCGTCGGTCGACACAAAGAAAATCGGACAGCCATTGAACTTAGGATGCGCGAGGATTTTTTCGTAGAGTTCAAAGCCGTCGCCTTCGGGCATATGGAGATCGAGGAGAATACAATCGAAAGGCTTGGTACCAATGTCATTCAGAAACACACTTTGTTTCTGATAAGTATGCAGGGAGAAATCCTTCTGGAGGATTGTTTCCATGTAATCTAGATTGAGCTTGCTGTCGTCGACACAGGCAATCTCATAGCGCATATTATTTCAACCGGTCCTCTAGCTTCATCGCAAGTGTCGGGCTCGCGAACTTCAGAAGCGCAGTCTTGTTGATCACCTTATCGAAATGCTTGTCGGACTTGCTGAAAAAATATCCTGCCACGTCCTGGTCCTTCAGAAAGATCGTGTGTCCCTTCGTATCAAACTTCCGCAAAATGAATTCTGAATCGAGGAAGAGGATGTCACGGATCGTGAAGTTTTTCGAAATGTACATGATGATACAGTAGTCGGAAAGCTCCGCGAGTGACTTTTTGATCTTCACGCCCTTCGGCGATGTAGCGTCATGCCAGTGCACTTTCACTTCAACAGTTTTCTCGCCTTCGGTTTTGAAGTCGAACCCGCGTTGAGAAGAAGATTTGATCTGGTGCAGACCAAAAATAATTTTGGCGTACCACTCACCCAGTTGAATCGGAAGATTCTTTCCGTTCATCAGAACTTTGTGATCTTTCAAAATCTGGAATGTCTGATGAACAACTTCGACCGTATCAAAAATCGCTTTCTGATCGGGCAGATGAAGAATGCCGAGATTCTTCATCACTTTGCTCGAAAGACGTTTGTTGAACTGGTTCTGATACCAGACATCAAACTCGTTAATTTCGAGGAAGTCGTAAGAGCTGAAAACGAACCCAAGGGATTTGAGAACGCCGATTCCGGAAACATCTGGCAGCTCTTTCATGAGGAAGCTCAGGGGGACGTATTCCCGATCATTGCTTCCGCGGACAAAGATCGTATCTTTGTCATAGTCGGAACTGCCATGAGTTGACCCAGAGAATCTCTGGGCCACCTCATAGACTTTGTCTTTAAGCACGGTGTAACCTTTTAAATTTAAATTACACCTATTCTATCACGGAGCTGTTTAAATCTCCAGCGCGAGAACATCCTGATCAAAGTCGAGAATTGTCTTCGCGGTCGATAGATTATGGATCAAATAGTTAGCGCAATAGACTCGGAAATCTGTCACTTTAGACTCGTAATATTTTTTGTCATTGGCGCTCGAGCTGCTCATTTTTTTGTCAGCAATAAGTGCCGCTTCACAAAGTCTCCAGGCCATCACGAGCTGAGAAGCAAATTGGAGAAAATCAGTACAGTTCTGAAGCACGAGGTTCATCTGGTTGTTCTTCGCGTACCCGCCGATTGTTCCCATGATCTGCTGAGCACTGCTCATCACTTTCATCATGAGATCCTTCTCTTTCTTGAACTTCGAATCATCCAGCTGGTTCACCGCTTTCATGATTTCTTCCGAAAGCCACATCATCGTCTTGCCCTGATCTTTCAGGATCTTTCGCATGACGAAGTCGATCGCCTGAATCGCGTTTGTACCTTCGTAAATCGTTGCGATCTTCGTATCACGGACAAACTGCTCAACACCGTACTCAGTACAGTAACCGTATCCACCATGCTGCTGAACCGCTTCGACTGCAACTTCAAAACCTTTTTCGGAGCAGTAAGACTTACAGATCGGAGTGAGAAGAGAAATGAGCGCTTCGTACTTGTGATCTTCCTTCGCCTTGTTGAAGAGATCAGCAACATACAGCTGAAGAGCTCTCATCCCGCGTGACATTGCACGCATTCTGAGAAGTGCGCGACGAACGTCCGGGTGATTAATAATCTCTTTCCCGAATTGCGCTCTCTCTTTCACATATTTTTCTGTCATCATGTACGCAAGGTTCGCCTGCGCTTCACCCTGAATCCCACAGTAAAGACGGGCCTCGTTCATCATGATGAACATGGTTTCCATTCCGTGGAATTCGCCACCGATGAGCCAGCCTTCTGACTGACCTTCCTGACCGAACTGAAGTTCGCAGGTAGCAGAAGCGTGAATCCCCATTTTGTGCTCGATCTTCGAGCAGTTCACATTATTCGAACCAGCAAGAGAGCCATCCGGATTGATCTTGAAACGTGGAACGACGAAGAGAGAAATTCCTTTCGTCCCCTCACCACCGCCCGGAGTTCTCGCAAGCACGAGGTGGATGTTGTTTTGATAAAGATCAGACTCACCCGAAGAAATGAAAATCTTTGTTCCCTTGATCGCGTACTTTCCGTTTCCAAGCGGAGTCGCAGTCGTGCGAAGTGCACCGACATCAGATCCTGCGCCGGCCTCAGTGAGACACATGGTCCCGCCCCACTCTCCGGTCATCATTTTCGGTACGATAGTCCCCTTCATGAAGTCATCGCCCTTCACCCACATCACGTTGAGTGCAGCCCGAGTGAGGCCCGGATACATCGTCCAGGCACAGTTCGCTCCGGTGCCGAGAGAAAGACAAGAAACATAAAGCGCCTCAGGCACTGCAGTTCCTCCGGCCTCAACCGGAAGCGCGAGAGCAAACCAACCGTTGTCGTAAAAATTTTTATTCAGCTTGTGAAAAACTTCCGGCGCGAGAACTTTGCCGTTCACGTGACGAACGCCCTGCTGGTCCGAAGGTTCGCGGGTCGGGAAAACTTCGTTTTCCACGAACTTGTTATATTCAGAAAGAATGCCTTTCACGTCCTGTTCGCCCAGACCAAATTCCTGGTGATTCTGGACCTGAAGTTGTTCAGTTAAATTGAATTCGATGTCACGGAGATCGGCCTTGTAATAACCCATAAACGTCCCTCACAAAAGAAAGTGGATACTTTCTTAGAATAACTCAGAAAGGGCCTACTTCAGAGGAAAACCGCAAAAAACTACCGATCGGTAGGTTGCATCCCGACCTGAATAGTCGGATGAGGAATGAATTAGTACAATTGGCAAAAAAAAAAGGCGGCCGAAGCCGCCTTTGGGAATGTGAATTAGATTTGCGGAGAAACTACTTGCTCGATACGCTGAGCCGCAGTGTCTTTTTTAATTGTTGGGTTAACAATTGCATGGCGATTCAGTTCTACCGTGTACTGAACAGTATCAATTCCTGAACCAGAGTTCATGTAGTGTTCTACTTGAATGACTGATGCGTATGCCGTTCCATACTGAACTACGTTTCCGAGTGTATATCCAGCTGGAGGAGTAAGAAGCGTTCCAAGTTCAGGATTCATACTCAGGCGAGTCTGGCCAGGTGTCGCATATTTATACGCAGAAGATTGTGACGTCGAACAGTAGTTAAGAGGAAGGAAGCTGATACCAAGCAAGTCTTTCGTCTTACAAGAGTACACCGACTTCACAACGTTAACCGCCCCTACCAAGCTTGAATTCGTTTCTACCCCATTGATGTAAGCAGTGAGGTTGTTGATCGCGGTCTGGCCTTGAGCCGAAGGGGCCTGGCCGGCGATGTATGGGTTGTAATAACCATAAAGATTGTCATTGTGGCTCTTCTTAGAGTCCTTACCGCAGCTGGCGGCGAAGACAAGCATAGAAGCGAGAAGTACATTCGAGAAAAGAGAAAGTTTCATAATCCCCCCTGGGAATAGTTCAATGTTTGGCGTTCTATATCCAAGATGCGTGCCAAGTCGCGTCTTCTGCTTTCATGAACTTATTTAGGGTGAGGATGATCAGAGTTTAGACAGTAGGACAAGGCCGTCTAAACTTTAGACGGCCCCGATGAAAAATTAAATGCAGTCAGAATCGTGATTGCGATTCATCAGACCTGCGAGTACGCCGGCCTTTTCAGAGTCAGATGCTGAAGGAGTCATGTGACCTCCACAGCAGTCAATCGCAGATGCTCTTTCAGAGATATTGAGGAACGGAGTGTGCTTTCCGTTTGAGCGCACTTCTTTCAGAACAGTTTCACCGTTAGCGGCAACGATAGCATCAAAGTCAAAACGACCAGAAAGCGAAAGCGCTTCAGCATCAGTTTGAACGTGAACAACGCTGAATCCGTGAAGTTCACGGGAGTGGAAAAACTGGTCTTCACCTACTAGCAATAATTGGCCCATTAAATACTCCTTGAAAATTCTCTTCATTGTATCAGACAATCCGGAAGTTTCATGATGAATTTAGGCAGGAGAATTTTATGCCCTACATCCTCTACGGATCACTCACCTCGCCTTTCGTGCGCCGTCTGCGCATGCTTCTTCACGGAGTGAGTTACGAATTTCGCGAGACGAATGTCTTTGAAGCGCAGGATGCTGTGCTTCTTAACAAAATTAATCCGCTTAATCAGATCCCGGTCCTGCAGCATGAAGAAAAAACAATCTGGGATTCGCGGCAGATCTTTCAGTATCTGAATGGCCTTCATCATTTCGAGAAACTTTCCTGGCAGGAAGAAAATTTACTCACGGGAATTGAAGGGGCAATGGATTCGGCGATTGCTCTGTTCATGATGAAACGTTCGGGGATGAGCATCGAGGAAAATTTCATGTACATCAACCGTCAGAAGGATCGCATTGAATCAGTGCTCGACTATCTTCGTCCTTATCTCTCTGACCGCGGTATCAAGGAATGGAACTTCGCTTCGATGACTCTTTATGCGTTTCTGGAATGGGCAACGTATCGCCAAATGATCAATATTGATTCGCGTCCTGAGTGTAAAAAATTTCTTGAAGCGCATTCACAAAGACCCGCAGTAATCGCCACTGCTCTGCCGAAGGTATAAAAATGAAACTCAACCGTTACATTGATCACACTCTCCTGAAACCTGAAGCGACTCTCTCGCAAATCGAAAAGCTTTGCCAGGAAGCACGTGAGAATGATTTTTTCTCTGTTTGCGTGAATTCTTATTACGTGAAAAAATGCGTGGCCCTTCTTCATGGCTCTAACACCAAAGTCTGCACCGTCGTAGGGTTCCCTCTGGGCTCCTCAACCATGGAAACAAAACGCTTTGAAGCGATGAAGGCGGTTGCGGAGGGCGCAGCTGAAATTGATATGGTGATGAACAACTCTGCGGTGAAGTCCGGCGACTGGCAGTACGTACAGGATGATATGTCCTCGCTCGCGCAGGTTTGTCACCAGCAGGGTGCGATTCTCAAAGTTATTCTTGAGACATGTCTTCTCTCTGAAGAAGAGAAAAGAAAGGCATGTGAGATCGCTAAACGCGCGAACGTTGATTTCGTAAAGACCTCGACAGGTTTTTCAACCGGAGGCGCGACAGTTGAAGACGTAAAGCTCATGCGCTCAATTGTGGGAGATAAGATTGGTGTGAAAGCGAGCGGCGGGATCAGAGATGCGCAGACCGCGATGAAAATGATTGAAGCGGGAGCGACGAGACTCGGAACAAGTGCGAGTGTGGAAATTGTGAAGGGACTTTCCGGGACAGGAAATTACTAAAATAAAAAGGGGCCCTTTTGGGCCCCTTACTTTTTTAACGACTCATTGTTTTTGTACAAACCCAAATTTCACCCGAACAGTACTTCGTGAAGTAGAACCGGTGAGTGCTGGTGATTTTATCCTGTTTAGCGATCTTACTCATCACATTGTTCACGCAATCAGGGTTCGTGCGACCGAGAGAGTTCATCGCATCCACGTTACAAAGGTAACCGCGGAATTGAAGATCTCTCACAGCTTTATTGTCTCTGGCGTTCGAGCAACGGCCGAGAAGTTTTGAACTTCCGAAGAGACTGTCAGAGTGCATTTCATCCGGATGATTCACATTCGGAAGACCCTGAATACAAGAGAGAGCGGGATCGAGCTCAACACGTTTTTCATCAATCCATGTTGTAGGAATCGGCATTGGTGCCGGGCCAGGACCTGGAACCGGACGACCGTAATCAGTAGCGCCGCGGATAGAACGTGATCCATAGAACTGAACTTGTGCCCAGCCATAGTCGTACATGTCTTTATAAGTGAAGCCGATCACTTTCACGCGATCGATACACGCGCGATCATTCTGACGAGGAGAACCGACGTCAAACCAGATACTGTTCTCGCCTTCGTCAGCGTTACGAATATCCCAGTTTTGCTGAATTGGAAGAGTGTCCCACTGGAACATCGAATCGCCTGCGTAGTGAACCTGAATTCCCGCGATGTGTGCTTCGTTGTCGAGAACTTCAATGCTCACACTTCTGATTCCACACTGAGTAGGGATCACGTAACCGGTGTTCTCTGTCGGATACGAAGAAGAAATAAGAGAGACTTCGTTACCAAGTCTCACGACATCATTATATGAGCGCATGTCAAAGCAGTGCACGCAACGGCGATTGTCGGCACGTCTTCTCCAATCGCGGTTATGATTGCGATCACCCCAACCATTGCCTGGACGATTATTGTCCCAACGATTGTCACCCGGCCGATTGTCGTGATCGCGATCGCGATGATCATCACCTCTGTACTGGTTCGGCTCTCGACCCGTCGAATTCGGTGCCATCTGCGAGCACGCAGTGAGCGCAAAGAGAGCGCTCATGAAAATAATCTTTTTCATATTCCTCCTAAGAATGTTCAGGAAAACTCCCTTTCAGTGTAAACGGGTCCTGTTTCCGCAAAAGAGGAATATTTTTTCCGTTCAGGGATTGTGTCTAAGACGGTGGAATTCTATTTAACCTAAAGACCCTTAAGTTTCACCATACGCAGTTTTCCTGCCTTCAGGATGACTTCTTGCCCTTTTTCTATGACAAAGGTCTCGGCATTGACGGTCTTGCCGTCGATCTTCACTGCGTTCTGTTTTAAGAGACGGCGGCCTTCACCGTTACTCTCAATGAACTTCAATTCGCGCATGAGATCGAGGAGATTGAGTTGTCCGTGCTGGCGTTCAGCGGTTTCGATGTCATCGAGAACTTGTTTCTTCGAAAAGCGTGCTTCGAATTTTTCGCGTTCTTCTTTTCCGGAAGTTTCACCGTGATAGTAACCCGTGATCTCGGCAGCGAGAGATTTCTTCGCTTCCATCGGGTGAAGTGCACCACTCACAATATCAGCGATTGTCTTATCAACTTCGCCGGCGGGTTTTCTTGAGAGAAGAAGATAATACTTTTTCATGAGCTCATCCGAGATCGACATGAGCTTACCAAACATATTGGTCGGAGTGTCGGTAAGTGCGATGTAGTTATCCATCGACTTCGACATTTTGTTCACTCCATCCGTTCCTTCAATCAGCGGCATGGTAAGAATACACTGAGCTTCTTGTTCATAAGCGTACTGAAGGGTTCTTCCCATCATGAGATTGAAAGTCTGGTCGGTACCACCAAGTTCAAGGTCTGATTTCAGATGAACAGAGTCGTACCCCTGAAGAAGCGGATACACCATTTCGTGAAGATAAATCGGTTCCGCACTGTTGTAGCGCTTGTTGAAATCATCACGCTGGAGCATGGCCCCGACAGTTCCTTTCGCCATCAGTTTTATGAGACCAAGGCCATCGAACTTTCCGAGCCAGTCGCGATTGAACACAACTTTGGTCTTACTCATGTCGAGAACTTTTCCGACTTGTTCTTTGTAGGTCTCAGCGTTTTGCTTTACGTCTTCTTCAGTGAGAATCGGACGCGTTTTATTTTTACCAGTCGGATCGCCGATCTGCGCGGTGTAATCACCGATCAAAAAATAAACTTCATGACCAAAGTCCTGGAGGAGTTTCAGTTTCTGAAGAACAACAGTGTGACCGAGGTGAATGTCCGGGCGTGAAGGATCGGCACCGAATTTAATCACGAGAGGTTTTTGCTTCTCATATGACTTCTTGAGTTTTTTCAGCATCTCGTCTTCCGGGATGATTTCAAAAGCTCCACGTTTAAGTTCTTTGAGCTGCTCCTCAGGGGAAACAGTAATGCGTGCCATAGGGTCTCCTGTACGTAAGCATTTTATGAGAAATCAGACCCGCCAGCCAACCTTTTTGAGCCACTCTTCAAATTCATGGGCCTTTTTTGCGGGGTCTTTCGGCGGTCTTTCCTCTGTCACCCGTGAAACTTCACTGGGCATGGGAGGCAGGCCCATCGAGCGACGGCGATATGGGAGGGAGAAAATGTCCTGAATAGGTGTCGGTTTGAGTTCTCCGTCCTGCCAGTCGTAGTTTGTGCCATAGAGCTGGCCCTTCCCTTCGAAGGTGAGAACGCGGTCTTCAAGATAGGCCAGAAGGTCCAGGGGAAAGTCCTGGGC
>JBJMLZ010000122.1:0-17914 GCA_045805035.1 Bacteriovoracaceae bacterium | reverse complement strand
TCCGATCGGGCCCATTCATGCGAAAGCTTCAGTGGAACTTCGAAAAACCGTCGCGATGGATTTTATGATTTCCGAGAATTCTCTCATTCTCAATACCAACAAGGCCCTCGTGATTAAAGTTGCGGGTGTCGTCTTCAAGATTAACTCGATTTCCTATAATAAGAATGGCCACTTCAGTGTGGACCTCAATAGTCCTCTCCTGGAAAAGACTCTCGAGAAAAAAGTCGCTGCCGCTATCGAAGAAAGATACAAGGCCAAGATGGATCTCGCGTTCAAAGAACTCTCGGAGATTCGCCATCAGAAATCCGGACGCGAGGCCAAAGCAGTCATTGATGGCATTCTCGATATTTTTAAATCTCCCGGAAATGCTCCTTCGCCTTTTGATAACGTTTCACTCTCCGGCAATGTGAAGTTGAACTTTGATTTCCCTTCTAAACAGACGCTGGAAGTGACGGATAAATACGTGGCCGACGTCCAGGCAGGTGACCAGGTTTCGGCGAGAGGAAAATTTACCCGTCAGAACGGAAAATATAATGTCTCTGAGATAGAATTCAGCTCTTATAAAGGTGTCATCTTCCGTCCGGAAAATAAATCCGAGCTTGCGATGAGCACCTTGAAAGTCACCGACGTCATGATCAGTGATCGCGGCATTGAACCCACCATGGTGACTGGTGCTGAACAAACTCTCACCGGCATCGGACAACTCGTCGCGATTATCACCTCTGCTCAGGGAGTTGCTTCACTCGGCGCTCGTCCGGACTGCGACCCTCGCATCGACGGGATTCAGCAGATGCTTCAGAAACAACTTCATGGTCAGCTCATTCCTCTCATCCGTCAGCATCGGACCGCCCTAATCCAGGCCGGGATCGATCCCAAGCTCCTCTCCGCCCTCGAAAGTTGAATTAGCTTGACGGGAACGCTCCCACGCCCAAAAATAAAAGTATGGAATACATCAACGTCAATGATTACCAGAACGTTTCATGGATTGAAGGCCTGGCACTTGAAGAAGTGAACATGGAAGAATCCGGGATCATCCGCTTCGATGAACACCTCTCCACTCAGGCGCTTCTTGAAGAATCTTCACTCGCCTTCGTGAACAAGCTCAAAGATCGTTTTGAGTTTTATGTTTCCCTGTTCAACCAATATCGTAACAACCGCGATGGCGCCCGCTCCATCAAGGTTTTCCGCATCTCGAATACAGTCAACGACTTCATCCTTTTCCGTAATTCTCTGAAACTCATCGTTGCCCGTCGTTCACCTGACGTGATCAGCATCGGTTTTCTTTCGAATAATGGTGGTCTCTTCGCCGCTCGTCTGGCGAATGAGAATCAGTCGGTTCACGCGATCCACGAGATCAAGGCCCATGTCGGTCCGTTCAATACGATTTCATGGCGTTTTCAGGGTGAGCCGGTCGAAACGGAAGCGCTGGTGAAGTACTATCTCACTGAGTTCATCAAGAACTCTTCTCGCTGAAATTTTCCAGTCGCTTGTGAGTAAAGCTGAGTGAATCCTCGATGCTCGCCATCTTGGTGCCGAGAAATTCTTCAATGTTGGCGACACTCATGCGGAAGGTGAAATCCTGAACAAAGTCTTTTCCCGGTCTCTTCTCCAGCGGAAATGGAATGACATTCTTCTGCAGCAAGGACTCATCAAAGTGAAAGATCTGCGCGTACTTTTTAGCGAACTCAAATCTCGTCATCACGTCCGTTGATGTCACTTGCAGCAGACGATTGGTGACGTCTTCCAGAAGCGCTTTCTTGAGAATGCCCGCCACGATCTTCACATCAAGGAACCCTGTTTTGACTGAATCATCGGCGACAAATTTTTCTGCGCGCGAGAGTGCGCGCTCCAGGTACTCAAACCAATTCGGATGCTGGAAACGGTAACTGCGACCGTAGATGACGCCGCAACGGAAGATCAGATAATTCAGGCACGAACGCTGGACATAGAACTCAGCGGAGGAAAGAGAATTTCCAAAGGCCGTAGTAGGAAAAGGCGTATCCCCTTCTGTGTAGGTCAGGTTTTCTCCGCTGTGAACGAAGCCGGAGGAAAGGAACACGAACTTCGAACGCTGGCGTTCACTTGCCGAACACACATTCGCGGCCCCCACGGAGTTCAAGGCATCTGCCAATTTGGGTTTCTGCTTACATTCCATCAGCGAAGAAAGGCCGATGGCATAGATCGTGAAATCCGGTTTTACGATAGCGAGGATCCGGTTCACATAGTCTTTCTTCAAGACATCACAGGGAAGGCAGGTCACTCCGGGAATCGACATGGGAGTCTTGTGATAAGTTCCCACGACCCGAAAATTATCTTTCAGGGCCTCAGCGAGATTGGATCCCACGAAGGAAGAAACTCCGAAGATCATGACGGTCTTACGCATTTTTTGATTTTAGCAGAGAAAGAAAAAAAGAAAACCTTCCCCCATTCGGGGGAAGGTTTGGTGGGTATTCTTAAGCGAGTAGCTTCAAGGCAAAATTCGGGGCCTGATTCGCTTGGGCAAGCACTGACACACCGGCTTGGGCAAGAATGTTATTCTTGGCCATGTCCGCGGTCTCAGCCGCTACATCCACATCACGAATCCTGGAATTGGCCGCACTGAAGTTCTCATCTGAGATCGCGATTGTTGTGCTCGCTGATTGCAGACGGTTCTGTAGTGCACCCAAGTTGGCACGGGTTCCGTTGATCCGTACCAGAGCATCGTCCAGTTTCGACAGTGATAGCTGGGCGCCTTCCTTGCTTGCGATGTTCTCTTGCAAAAGCCCGAGATTCTCAAGCGTGGAATCAGTCTGAGTAGAGTCGTAAGCAATCCGGTCGTTGAGTGGATCATTGTGGATCCCGACCTGAATTTCGACCAACCCGCCTGTTCCGTCGAGAAGCTTTCTACCGTTGAACTCTGAACCTTGAGAGATTCGCTGAATCTCTTCCTGAAGGTTTTTGAACTCAATGTTCGAAAATCCTCTCTCCGTGTCGCCAACAGTATCAGAGGCTGCCTGGATAGCGAGCTCCCTGAGGCGAATAATGATGTTAGAAATCTCGTTGAGGCCACCTTCAGCTGTTTGAATAAGCGATATTCCATCATCTGAGTTCCTCTTGGCTTGTCTGAGTCCGCGGATGTGAGCTTTTAGTTTTTCGCTAATCGCCAGTCCAGCTGCATCGTCAGAGGCCCGAGTTATCCTTTCACCACTGGACAACTTTCTTAAATTGCTGTCCAAGTTATTCTTAGTTACACCTAGAGCACGTTGAGCACTGATGCTCGCCATGTTCGTATTAATTCTTAATCCCATAATTTAATCTCCTGTTAGCATAATTCGAACCTCCATGTTCTGTTGTGGACTTCATGTCCACGATTGTTATTAGTTAAAAACCAAACCAATCCACTACCACTTGTCAGTTTACCCACCACAAGTAATTGCAGGTGTTTTTACGTCAGTACATTCTTAAGGCCTATGCCTCAGGGATATCCTTATCCCTGGGCAGCGGCATTAATAAGGCTAAGGGCGTTCGTCGTAGACTGGTTCGCCTGGGCCAATACTGAAGTACCTGCTTGCATTAAGATGTTCGTTCTCGTCATCTCAGAAGTCGCTGCTGCGATATCAGTATCACGGATACGTGAGTTCGCTGCCGAGAGGTTCTCGTTCGAGATCTGGATGTTGTTAATCGTCGACTGAAGACGGTTCTGAAGAGCACCGAAGTCAGCGCGGATACCAGAAACGTTCTGAATTGCCTGGTCGATAGCTGCGAGTGAGTTCTGAGCAGAAATCTTGTCAGAAACAGACGCGAGGTTAAGACCAAGAGCTGCTACGTTTACGTCTGCTGATGAAGCATCGAACGTGAGACGGTCAGCGAGAGGATCGTTTCTTGTACCGATCTGAATGTCGAACACTGAACCAGTACCGTTAAGAAGTGGAACGCGGTTGAACTCAGTAGAGTTCGCGATACGGTCAACTTCTGACATGAGCTGTTCAAATTCAACGTTAAGGAACTTACGTTCTGTTGGCCCGATGGTATCAGAAGCGGCCTGTACAGCAAGTTCGCGAAGGCGAATCATGATGTTACCAACTTCTGCCAGCGCACCTTCCGCGATCTGCACGAGAGACACGCCGTCTTGAGCGTTTCTTTCTGCCTGACCGAGACCTCTGATCTGTGCTCTGAGGTTTTCCGAGATCGCGAGGCCGGCGGCGTCGTCGCCTGCACGGTTGATCCGGCTACCAGATGACAATTGCTCTAACACTTTCTGTTGAGCACCACGAGTGACTCCCAAGTTCCTCTGCGCGTTGAGCGATGAAACGTTGGTGTTAATACGCAAACCCATAAATCCTCCTTGATCGGGTTTCTCCGTTCTCAATCCGTGAGAGGGAGATGACGGGCTATATGCCCTTCATGCAAAACTTTTCGACACAGGACCGTAAGACTTTAGTTAGGTTGTAGAAAAATTCGACATCACCATTAAAAAGGACTTAAACTATGGAAAACATAGAGGAAAAGGCATGGGCAATAATTTCCCCCGGCGTACAACTTTAAAAGAAAGTCCTTCATTATTTGAAGAAACCCTCCGGCTGATTGAGAAATCCTTCCATTATAAGAAGCCTTTTTCCTTTCAAGAGGACTTTGCTCCTCTCATGGATCCTTCCAATCATCATAATTGCTTCGTCTATACAGATGAAAATAACAAAGTGATCGCTCACATCGGGATGAAAGATAAAATTCTTCGCGTGAACAATCATGATCATATGATTTGTCTTCTCGGCGGCATCGCAGTTGATGAAGTAAGAAGAGGGGAAGGTTTATTTCGTTCGCTGATGGAAGATGTACTCTCCGAAAAAAGAAGCGACTGCGCATTCTTCCTTCTCTGGAGTGACCAGGAGAAGCTCTACCAGAAATTCGGTTTCACTCTCTGCGGTTCTCAATATGAATATAGTAAGAGCGAAGGTGAATCTCATTTTGAAAAAACAAAATTCCATTCGCTCGTCCCAAAAGACAAAGAAAGTCTCCGCGAACTTTTCACAAAAAATTTTGCGACGACTTATCTCACGCCGCAAAGATCGAATGACGACTGGGCAATGATTGAGAAAACCGTTTCCGCTGATCTCTATATAAAGAGAGACAAGGGCATTATCAGTTCCTACTTTTTCATGAATAAGGGCCAGGATCTCACTGGCATTATCTATGAGTATGGATATCGGCAGGAAATTGAAAAGTTTGTGAGTGAGGTGCAGAAGGTTGGTACAGTGTGGACTGCCACTCCTGTTTCAGACAACAACACCCAGCAGTTTCAATTCATGCTCGCTCCTGCGGATCGCAGGCTCTTTGCGGGTTTCATGAATGACTACACTAAAGGACAATTCGCGGTGAGAGACATCAATCTCATCAAGGGCGAAGTGTATTTTGATTTTAACGACGAGACTTTGAGTCTTGAGATTCCGGAATTTTTACGGGGTGTACTGGGCCCAGGAACTTTTGAAGAGCTCGGTGACAACGCTCCCCTCTTTCTCAGCGGGCTGGATAGTATTTGAGTTACTCACGATGCTGAAGTCCGCAAACTGTCTCAGAATGACTGCATCAGTGAGTCTCGCTTTTCCGGCCAGTTCAGACAGATAATACAATTTGAGCGCCTTCGGCATCCGGTAAATCGATTCCGCCGGCATCACACTGACGGGAATTTTGTCTTCAACAACATCTGTGCCTTCATAATGAAGTTCAAAAGAATTGCCCGAGCTCTCCAGAAATTTCGGCTCCTCATGCTGGCGATGAAAGTAGCAGTGGCCGATCTCATGAATAAGAACGCGCACGAAATCTTTTTCATATAAATAAGCGTCGAGCGGTAAATATTCCTCACGCGGAAAGAGAAGCGGACTCAGAATGATATATGCTCCCTTTTCTTTCTCTGCGTACTGGCAGCGACCGACGACACCAAAAGGAAGGGGAGAAACCACGACCGGCATTTCCTGGAGATTTATTTTCACGCCGATGGAATCAAAATCTTTTTCCAGCTGAACCAGCTCATCAGTAATTTCGGCTCTCACTTCGGGTGAAGCCTCGTTCGCCGGAACCGGCGGATAAGTGTAAACAGTTTTTCTTCCGCAGCTTACGAGCAGCATGATGAGGAACAGGAATCTCATACGGGCCTTATACAAAGGCCGCTAAAACTTTGAGAAGCATAAAAATGTTAATGTGAAACTCTTAGTATTTCCTAAGGGTGATAATCCTAACCAGAAGGTAGGCGGAAAAGCTCCAGAAGACCCAACTGATGACCGGAATATCGTAGAATGTAGAAAATTCACGGTTATGGGCAAAGAGCGTGCCGGACAGAATGCAAATCCCTGCGACGATAGAAAGGCCCAGAATATAAAGCGCCCGCGACATCTGATTGGAAACATCTTCCAGTCCCCGGATGCGAAGTTCAGCGGCGTAATTATTCTTCGACATCTCCTTCAAATACCACTTCATGTGTTTTGGCACGATTCGAAGTGAACTCAGGAGATCCTTGGCAATCCACATGAGTTCTTCCTGAGCGTTTTGTCGCGACAGGAGTTCAGTGATGAGCTTCGGTAAATCTTTTTCGAGAAGATTGAAGATGTTGATATCAAGACCAATGGATTTTCCTACACCATCAAGCGTGATGAGCGCGCGGAAAATGATAAACCACTCGCGCGGAAGATAGAGCTCGTGCTTACCCAACGTCTTGATGAGATTCCGGATAAGCTCCGACATGTTGGTTTCCTGCACGGAAAGCCCCATGTAAGGAGAAATGGAATCCTTGATATCTCGGATAAGTTCTTCGTGATCCGGAACCGTTTCGTATTCCGCGACTTCCAGGAACTCATAAACGAGATTGTCGTAATTGTGAGTGATGACGGCGTAGAGAATCCCGATCAGATTCGCCCGATTTTTCTTCGAGAGCGTTCCCATAAGACCGAAGTCGATAATGCCGAGACGCCGGTCTTTCAGGACAAAGAAATTTCCGCCGTGAAGATCGGCATGGAAAAAACCGTCCGCAAGTAAAGTGTGCGTGAAAAGGCGGATACTCTTCTCGAGTTTTTCAACGACATCCGGGCCGAGCTGCTCGAGAGAATGAAACTCATTGAAAGGTTTTCCGTCGAGGAACTCAAGAACGAGCACATCCGTCGAAGAAAATTCTTTATATACTCTCGGCACAACAATGAAGTCGTCTTTATCGATCGCCTTCAGGTTCTGGCGAAGGCGATCACAGTTCTGCGCCTCAATCTGAAAATTCAGTTCGTTTTGCGTGCTCTTAAAAAAATCAGAGATGGCCTTCGATAAACCAAGAAAACGAATGTCGGTGGAAGCGCGTTCAAGCTTCTGGACGATGTAGAGAAGAATCTCAAAGTCCGTCATGATGAGCTTGGTGATTCCCGGCCGTCTCACTTTCACGACGACCTTGTCCCCATTCAGGAGCTCGGCTTTGTACACGACACCGATCGAGGCTGTGCCAATGGCGTTCTCATCAATGTAACGGAAGACTTCCTCCGTTTTTTTGCCGAGACTTTCTTCGATGGCGCTTTTTGCGACATCAAAAGGAATTCCCTTCACGCGATTTTGCAGGAGCTTCAATTCACGGATGAGGGCAGCATCGAGAATGTCTTCGCGAGTCGATAGAAGCTGGCCCAGCTTAATGAAGGAAGGCCCCAGTTCTTCGAAGGAAAGTCGCAGTTGCGTTCCGAATATCTGCCACCATTCTTCGGTGGTAAGATCTTCGCGCTTCAGTTCGGTCACGCGCGCAGGAAGAACAAAACCCGGAATCACTTTATCGAGACCCGATTTTACGATGAGTTCAGAAAATCCATGGCGCGCGAGCACAGTCAGGATTTCGCGGAAACGTCCCACGTTTTTAATTGTTTTTGTAATTCCTATGCCGGTCCGAATGATGTCCATAATTCCAATGTCGCTTTTCCCTCTATGGTAAGTTAAAATGTTCCCAGAACCAAAGATTCAACCCGTTAGAAACATTTACCCTATGTTAAAGCTGACTGTTTTGATCATATTCGCCCTTCTGGGTGAAGCTTTCGCTGCGGAAACCTGCAGTCGCGTGGCCACGATCAATTATCAGGAAGTGCTGGTGGATGTCTCGAGTAACAACCGCGGTGAAGGTCTTCGCTATTATCTGGAAAAAGATCCGTTAGCGAAGGATCTCCTGAATGAATATCAGGCAGAGAGTAAAACCAGCTGGAAAACTGCCGCACTCTCAACCCTCGGCACCTTCATGATCCTGGGCGGACTTCTCCGTACGGGTTCGGGCGAAGGTGAAGCTTACACGAATCGTGATGTTCTTCTGGTTGGTGGGGTTTCGGCGATTGCCGTGAGTTATCTCATCTCGCGGACAAGTCAGTACAAGAACGAGGCCTTACTTCAGAAGTCAGTTGATGAATATAACAAGCGCAATACACCCAAGATTTTTCTCACTCCGCTTGATTCCAAAAAAGGCATGGGCGCAGCGGTGGGAATAGGACAGGAGTTTTAGTGTCTCTGGTTTGTCATAAATGCGGAAAGCCACTTTCCGACACATTCAAGGTCATGGTCGCCCGTTCAGACATCTGTCCGAACTGCCGTGCAGACATTCGTTGCTGTAAGATGTGCCAGTTTTATGATCCGAAAGCGTACAACGAATGCCGCGAAAGCAGTGCTGATCGTATCGTGGATAAAGAGAAGGCTAACTTTTGTGACTACTTTAAGATAGGATCAGGTGGCAACGACGCCGACAAAGCACGCCAGGACGCTCTGGCAAAAGCCGCTGCCCTGTTTAAGAAGTAAGGATAGTTATGAGCGAAGTTCTGATGACAACAATTGGTAGAAAGCAACTCGAAGACGAGCTTCATTTCCTCGTGCGCACCGAACGCGAACAGATTAAACAAGCAATCTCTGAGGCGCGTGCGCTGGGAGATCTCAAGGAAAATGCCGAATACGCTGCTGCCAAGGAAAGACAGTCCATCATCGAAGGAAGAATCCTCGACGTTCAAAGCAAGCTTGCCCGCTCTCGCGTGATTGATACCGCCAACATGAAAACGACGAAGATCGTCTTCGGTGCAACAGTCCAGATTTATGATAACCAGAAAGAAGTCTCCCTCACTTATCAGATCGTGGGCGAAGATGAAGCGATGACTGATTCAAAAAAAATCTCATATACATCTCCGCTGGGAAAAACTCTCATCGGTAAAGAAGTGGGAGAGGAAGTCGTGGTAAAAGCTCCAAAGGGTGACCTGACGTATGAAGTCCAGGACATCAAGTACATCTGAGATCCAGTGGAACTCTCCACTCGATGAACTAGTCAGTTCCAGAAAACCATCTCCCACCCTTGAGAAAATCAAGGACGCTGGCCTAACCACATTATCAGATCTCCTCTGGATTCTTCCTCTTCGTATCAATCGCATGCCGGAGCTTAGGCCTTTCCGTGAGGCGCAGCTTGATCATTATTTTCTCGGCGAAGGAAAAGTGATTCACGTCGATATCAAGATGGCATTCGGTAGGCGCGGTAAGGGCAATATCATGCTCTACAATGGTTACGTGGTGGTGAAGGATCATCACTCACATGAAACGATGTCTCTTCGCTGGTTCAATCTTTATCCGAACCAAAAGAAGCAAATCGAGTCCCTCGAGAACATCCGCTTTCTCGGCCAGGTTCAGGAATACAAGGCCCAGAAGCAAGTCATCAATCCGCAAATCCTGAATACGGAAGGCACACTTCTTTCACCCTATATCATTGAGTATCCGACCGTGAACAAGGTCGGCGGCACTCATCTGAAAAAATTTATCGATCTTATCCCTTCGCCACTCTGGAGCAACGTGAAAGAAACGTTGCCGGAGCTTGGATACAACAAGGAAATGAATCTCTCCGAGGCGTTCCGGATCATGCACGGAAAAGTCTCTCCGGCGGAATTCTCCGGTGAGAAAAAGAATAAGGCAGAAGAGCGACTCATCTACGAAGAATTTCTGAGCGATCAGCTGAAAATCAAAACACGTAGAAAATTCATCAAGAGGAAAGACGCTCCGAAGTTCGCTCTCGATCCGAAAAAAGAAAAAGAACTGATCACGTCCCTTCCATTCACCCTGACCGATGATCAGCTGAAAGTTTTTGAAGACATCAAAAAAGATCTGAAGTCAGGGCATCCGATGATGAGAATGGTTCAGGGCGATGTGGGCTGCGGAAAAACCGTTGTCGCGTGGCTCGCCAGTCGTGTTGTGAATGAAAACAAAGCGCAGGCGGCACTCATGTGTCCGACTGAAGCACTGGCGATTCAGCATTTTGAATCTTTCTGCGCTTTGAATCCCGAAATGCGGATCGATCTCCTGCTTGGTTCCACGAAGGCAAAAGAAAAAAAAGAAATTCTTGGTCGGCTTAAAAAAGGTGAAGCGGATCTGGTGATCGGCACGCACGCTCTCTTCCAGGACGCCGTTGAGTTCAAAAATCTCGGACTCGCCATTATCGATGAGCAACACAAGTTTGGGGTCGAACAAAGACTCCGTCTTGTCTCAAAAGGCGAAGGCACACATTCCCTCATCATGACCGCCACACCGATTCCAAGAACGCTTAGTCTCGCTCAGTATGGCGATCTCGACATTTCTTCCATCCGGACGATGCCGGCAGGTAGAAAGGGCATCAAGACCCGCATCACCGAGAAAATGAATTACGATAAATATGTCGAGTTCGTGAAAGGCAGACTTTCTCTCGGAGAACAGGCCTACTTTGTTTTTCCGGCGATTGAAGAATCCGAGACGATGGATCTGCAGAACGTGAAGGAAGCCTTCAAGACTTACCAGCGCACATTCAGTCAGTTCAAGGTGGCCATGCTCCATGGACAAATGAAGGCGGACGAAAAAGAAAAAGTCGTGCAGGACTACCGCGATAAAAAATATCACATCCTCGTTTCCACCAGCGTGATCGAAGTGGGCATCAACATTCCAAATGCAACTGTGATGGCGATCTACAATCCCGAACGCTTTGGCCTTTCTTCCCTTCATCAGCTTCGCGGTCGCGTAGGTCGTGGAGACAAAGGCGGATTCTGTTTTCTCGTTCTCGATCGCGAACTTGATCCCACTGCAATGGAGCGACTGAAGGTTATCGAAAACAGCACGGACGGTTTTGTCATCGCCGAGGAAGATCTGAAATTCCGCGGAGAGGGCGATCTCTTCGGAGTGGATCAATCGGGAACCGTCACCACTAAGCGCCTCGCTAATTTCCTTCTTCATACTCCGATTCTCGAGCGCGTCGTTAAGGACGTGGAAAAACTCGAGGCGGAGAAACCACAGCTCCTTGAACCGATCTTTGAAAAGCTCGCAAAAGACCAGAAAATCCTCGATACTATCTGAGAGGACGTCATGATTAAGTTTCAGATTACAGAAAGTCCCGATCAGGAAGTGCTTAGTACCTTTGAGTACTTTCACAATCTCATTTACATCGGCCGCACCACCGGAAATCTCACGATCCAGGATCCGCAAATTCTGCGCTCTCATCTTCTTATCGAAGTAATCGGTGGAGACGTGATCGTTCATCCACAAAAAGATGTTGAGCACTACCTCCTGAACGGAAAACGCGCGACGACTCCGCGGAAAATAAAAAACGGTGATGTGATTTCTTTCGGCAAGACCACGCTCAAAGTGCTGGCCTTTGAAGAAACTCCACCCTCAAGCAAGAAAAACATTCTGAACGAAAAGCTCAACGCACTCATTGAAGCTGGCTCACAAAAGCTTCCGGTGATCGAAGCGCTTTCGAAATTGTCCAAGTGATATGTTGAAAAACGGCGAATCGAATTTTTATCGTACTCCTGATTTCGAGCAGCTCTTCTTCCAGAAGAACTTCAAGGTTGCCGATCCTTCGCGCCCCGTTCTCGTCTTCAACTATGGTCTCGTGTGCAGTAACCACCACTGGCGCTATCAGCTTTCCTACTTCGAAGAGCTAGGCTATCAGATTCTTATTCACGATTACCGCGGTCACTTTCAGTCATCGGGCCATAATGACGTGACTAAGATCACTTTCCCGCAGATCGCCAAAGACACAGCGGGACTCTGCGATTACCTCGGAATAAAAAAAGCACATTTCCTCGGCCACAGCATGGGTGTGAACATTTGCCTTCAGATCGCGAAGGACTTTCCAGAGCTGGTCCAGGGGATGGTTCTTATCTCCGGAACTTTCATGTCAGTCAAAGACGTGATGTTTGATTCCAATCTCATGGAGTTTGTGACTCCGATGCTTGAGTCCTTCAAGAAAAAGCATCCGGCACTTCTCAATAAGATCTGGACCTCGAGTGGAATCAATCCCCTCGCCAAAACTATTATTCACGCGACCGGTTTTAACAAAGATAAAGTTTCCAAGGAATTTATCGAAATCTATCTCAATCGCGTGGGCCAGCTCGGTCCGGACGTGTTCTTCCAGCTCTTTTCTGAGATGACGAAACAAAACATTGTCTCGAGCCTTGAGCGCATGAAAATGCCGGCGCTGGTTATGGGTGGCCATCATGACAATGTCATCCCGAATCACCTTCAGAGAACCTTAGCGGGGATTCTCCCGAATTCAGAAACCTATTATCTTTACGCCGGCTCTCACGTTCCTCAAGCGGATTATCCGGAGCTTGTGAATGAACGGATTGATCTCTTTATTAAGCAACATTCCTAGACCCTTTCTTTTTTACAAATTCAGAATGTCCTGACAAAGTCGGTGGTAAACCTCCTGCTATGAAAAAAATTATTTTTATTGCCGCTCTCATGTCACTCACAACTTCGGCCTTCGCCGTTCAGTACTGTACGATCAAAGGCACTTCGGAAACCGCCGGTATTTTTCCGGGCGACAGTTCAAGAGAGGCTTCGATCTACATTGAAGGTCACGGTTATTTCAAAATCACCGCCGTCGATGACAACTACGAAGTCTACACTTCCAAAAAGCGCGGCGAAGATACTGTCGTCCTCGATTTCAAGAATCGGACGCTCACGATGGGGAGTCAGCAGTTAAAACTTGTGAAGTGTGTTCAAAACGGTTCTGAATAAACCTATTCGAGATTCATATTTCTGATATCAAGAATCGGACGGAAGATTCTCTTCATCGCCGATCTCAATTGCGAGCGCTTGTATTCGTCATGAGATGCCTCACCCTGGGTGTTCTTCAGGTGTGATTCGTAATCTGTGATCTGAACTTCAAACGGATAGAAGAAACGCACATCGCGCGAGATCGCCGACGTATCAAGATTCAAAAGCGCCTGCGCGATCGGATTTTCCTTGTCGCGGATCGCGAGCTTTCTCACTTCGTTGAACGATGCCATAAAAGGGTTTCTGTATTTGATCAGTTGTCGGCCGGTGAAATGAATCGCGCGGTATTCTTCCAGCGAGTGACGATTTTCGTGATGAAGTTTTTCCGGCACGCACTCTTCAATCAGCGCATTGAGCTTCTGGTAGAAAACTTCTTCCTTGTACTTCTCGCGGATGGTTTCCTTGTAGAGCGTCTGAATCCGTCTCTTCAGTACACCCAGATCCACCAATGTGTTCTGTGAGCGCGATGGCTTGATGTTGTTGATCATGATCACGTGATTTCTATGAAGGAACTTGATCACACGAAGGGCATCGAGCTTGTTATAGGTAATGATCCTCATCCCGATCCTGTCAAAGAGCTCCTCGGCGACGTTCTCCTGCTTGTGAAGGAGCTTGATCACGATCGAATCGCGCGTCTTCTTCGCCTTCGTCTGAAAGTCGTACAGCGGAATCATCATGCCGGTGTCATTTTTCAGGAACAGGCGGTTTTCCTGGTCGCGATGAATGAACTTATAAAAGCGATCAAAGATCTGCTGTTGGATCGTGGAGAAGTAGCGATAACGGAGATCCTTGTCCGTGTGAAGAATCGTATGCATGACCTTCAGGACGACACCCGCCCACAAAGTTTCTTCCTTGGTGAGCTTCTGGTTGGCGTGCCCCGTGGCCGCAAGGAAAAGTTCTGCGATATTCGTGATCGTGTAGAGATAATTCGGAACTCGGAGCTCAAGGCCGTCGGGGTTCCCTTCAATCAGGAAGTAGCGCTTCACGAACTGGAGCGCTTCCTGGAAAATTCCGAAAAGCTCGGCACTCTCCACCGGATCGGTGATGTTAAAACCGTATCCGTTCAAAAACTCCGTTACCTGCTTTTTCTCGTAGAGCTCGGTGAGATAGTTCGTCGCATCGAGAGACGATTTTCCACTGCAAACGACATCAAACGTTTCCCAATTGAAAGCATAGTCTGCGAGATAACTTGGGCGCTCTGCCATTCTTTGCCAATCTCAAGAATAAGAGTTTAAAGTTGAGGAAGGAAAACTAACGTAGAAAGAATGAAAGAGCAAAAAAATCGCGGCCCTTCGCCACTCACGATGACCTTCCTTTCGTGGTTTTACACTGGTAAATCACCGAAGGCCCCAGGCACTGTGGGAAGCCTTGCAACACTACCGCTTATCTACTTACTTCATTACCTTCAGTTCAACATTTATCATTTAATTCTTTTGATCGTTATTCTCTATGTCGCAGCGGTCGCGATCACTCAGCAAGTGCAGAAAACTTATGGCCTCCACGATCCTCAATGGATTGTTATTGATGAAGTGATCGGCATGTTAGTCACCTGGGCATTTGTTCCGACTGTAGATTTTCCCACGTTGTTTCTTGTCTTCTCCACATTCAGACTTTTCGACATTATAAAGTTCTGGCCAGCGAGCTATTTTGATCGACTCCATCACGGTGTTGGAACCATCACGGATGATGTTGTGAGCGGGATATATGCGGGAATTTCCTGCATGTTGATCGAGCTCTTTTTTTAGCTCAAAGCACAATTTTGCTAAATATATCAATTTGTTAGCTTTCCGTAATTTTTCCGTAGAAATTGCAGGAAAGCCGTTGTCGGAAATACGGAGGGGTGTTAGCGTGAATGTATAACACACACCTTCATAACGGATTATTCAAGAGGGAGACTCACATGGCCTTTAACAGCAATCAAAACACAAACATCACTGACGCAGCCAACAAGAAGAAGGCTCTCGATCTCGCACTTGCGACGATTGAAAAGCAATTCGGTAAAGGCGCGATCATGAAGCTTGGTACGGAACAAGCTGAAGAAAAAATTCCAGCAATTCCAACCGGCGCTCTTGGACTCGATCTCGCTCTCGGTGTTGGCGGTATTCCACAGGGCCGTATCGTTGAGATCTACGGGCCAGAATCTTCTGGTAAAACAACTCTCACTCTCCACATCGCAGCTGAATGCCAGAAAGCGGGTGGAACAGTTGCTTTCGTTGATGCTGAACACGCACTCGACACTGTGTACGCTGGTAAGCTCGGCGTAGATGTTCCAAACACACTTATCTCTCAGCCGGATTCTGGTGAACAAGCTCTCGAGATCGCCGACATGCTCGTGCGCTCTGGGGCAGTGAATCTCCTCATCGTCGATTCAGTTGCTGCTCTTACTCCGAAAGCGGAACTTGAAGGTGACATGGGTGATTCACACATGGGTCTCCAGGCACGTCTCATGTCACAAGCTCTTCGTAAGCTCACTGGTTCAATCTCTCGCTCTAACTGTACAGTGATCTTCATCAACCAGCTTCGTATGAAAATTGGTGTGATGTTCGGAAACCCAGAGACAACTACTGGTGGTAACGCTCTCAAATTCTACGCTTCAGTACGTATGGATATCCGTCGTATCGGCGCGATCAAGGACGGCGAAGCTGTTGTTGGTAACCGCACTAAAATCAAAATCGTGAAAAACAAAGTTGCTCCTCCTTTCCGTGAAGTTGAATTCGACATCATGTACGGCGAAGGTATCTCTCAGACCGGCGACCTTCTCGATTGTGCTGCTAACGAAGGCATCATTGAGAAAGCGGGTGCCTGGTACTCTTATAACAACGCCAAGATCGGCCAGGGCCGTGAGCAGTCGAAAGAATTCCTTAAAGCAAATCCAGCGATGATGGAAGAAATTCGTAACAAGGTTCTCGCTAAGCACGGAATCATCAAGACGGTTGATATGAAGAATGTCGACACGACGACTGGTGAGATCATGGACGAGAAGCCAGCGAAGAAAAAAGAAAAAGTTCAGTAAATGGAAGGGCCCTTCGAGGCCCTTTTTTTTATCCAAAGTAACGCAAGGCTTCGACGGCGCCGAAAAAAAATTAAGAATGAATCAGAGAATTTACAATTACAGCATTCACCTTCTCGCTCGCCAGGATTATTCAGAATATAAGCTGAAACAAAAACTCCGTTCAAAGAAAGACAATCTCCCCCACGAAATCGATGAAGTGATTTTGAAGCTGAAAGAGAAAGGACTCCTGCGCGAAGAAGCTTATCGCAGACTCTTTATCAGAAAGTGGATGATCAAAGGCGAAGGTGAGGACAAGATCAGAAAGCGTGGAGCAATGGAGAAATTGGTTTTCGAAGATGATGATTTTGAGAACATTTCAAAAGAGCTCGGTTTCACTGATGATGACTCAATCGAGAAACTGATTCAGAAAAAACTCCGGATGAAAGACATCCCCAAAGATCCGAAAGAGAAGTTCAAATTGCGGGATAAGGTTCTGCGCTTTCTTATTTCCAAGGGGCATTCCTACGAGGACGCCAAGACTTCTATCGCGCCCTACTTCAGCGGAATCACTGAGACTGAAATGAATTAATCAAGTATCGGAACGTCCTTTCCGATATGTCCCAGGTGAAATGTTTCATTCTCCTCGCTCTTATTTTTAGCTCTTCGGCTTTTGCCATCTCTCACAAAGAGTTTGTGAAACTTCCGCGTGCTCAACGGGAAAAAATCATCGTTGAATATAAAAACTTTCTTCGTGAATATTCAAAGACAGTTGAAGTTGCCTCAATAATTCCACTGTCTTTTCCGCAATTCATTGAAGCGGCCTACGCCAGTGATGCTGACTGCGTTTATGGCGGATGGCCCAGCCATCGTGTGAAGGGCCTCTGCTCGCTTCCGCGGACGAATCCTGCATTTCAAAAAGAAAGTTGTGGAGAGGGAGAAATGCCCTGCCAACCACTGCTCTTCAGTCGCGGAGTCTGCGTACCGAATCTGACTCGCGCTCAGAAAAGAAGCGCCTTCGCGAACTGTGAAAAAAAAACCGAAGAAATGGGCAAAAAGATTTCCGATGTTGTGGAGTACATTTCTGATCCAGAAGTTTCCCAGGAAGCAGATGAACTTTTCCGCCTGGTCGATGAAATTTGTAAAACGGGAGCTCAGGCCTCAACTCCGATGTGCCGTAACCTGAGAGCTCGGGTAGCAGAAATCAAAGCAGCAAGACCAAAAGTAACTGAACGTCGGCCACCACAAACTCCTCCACAAACGCCGCAGGTGGCACTGACCGTTGCGGCCACTGGTCTTTCGCAAGTAAATCGCGTCGTGAGTGATTTGAATTCTACAACTCGTTGTGAAACGTGTGATGCAATGAGAGCGAACACTGTGGATGAACCGGAACGAACACCAGCGGCAACAACTCCATTGCCGGAGCCGATTCCTGCAAACAACACTTCTTATCCACGGATCAATTCTGAGTTCGATCTCGCTGACTGCGAAGGTTTGAATGGGACTACCAATGGATACTTCATCGGATACATTCACAAATGTTCAAATAAGAACGACGACATTCCTTCTGGGTGGACTTTCTATCAGACTGATCAGGACCAATACCTGAATGTTCAGAGTCCCTACCCCAATGGGGCCGCACCAACTCGTAAGCTCTCCATGGTGAGTATCAACAATGCTTTCAATGAAACTTATCTCAACATTGAGGAAACTGGTGGCGGACCTGATTCGCATGATGTGAAGTCGTACATGTTTGTGATCCCAAGAAAAACTGTTCCTTCGGTTCGCACTGAAGGCAACAATCTTATTCTCACTCTTCCGACAGGCGAAACCGTAACCATGGACAAGAATTCGCGCGCGATTCTTGGCGGTCCTCTCACCGAAGGTCCC
>JBJMLZ010000121.1:0-9327 GCA_045805035.1 Bacteriovoracaceae bacterium | reverse complement strand
TCGAACAAAAGGACCTGGACGGTCTCATGAAGCTCCTCGAGAAATCGGGGCATGGCCTCACGACGCTTCCGAAAGATCCTGAAGTTTTGAAGCGCCGGATTCGTGCCTCGGAAAGAAGCTTTCTTCACCGGGAAGAAGGCCCGGGTGGCGAAGACTATCTTTTCATCATGGAAGAACTCTTCACCGGAAGAATTGTCGGCGTATCCGCGATCATCTCCAAGATCGGCGGATTCCAGCCGTACTATTTTTACAAGCTCGAACGCAGTCATCACGAATCAAAACTCATCAATGTGAAAAATGATGTGACATCGCTCCACTTTCATTTCATTCACAATGGGCCCGCGGAAATTTGCTCACTCTTTCTCCATCCTGATTTCCGGAATGCGCAGAACGGGCGGTTTCTTTCACTCTCGCGCTTCCTCTTCATAGCCGAGAACAGAAAATATTTTGAAGACCAGATCATCGCGGAAATGAGAGGCATGGTGAATGAAAAAGGTCACTCACCTTTCTGGGACGCGGTCGGTTCGAAATTCTTTAAGATCGACTTCGCGGATGCGGACAACATGTACATGAAGAACAAGCGCTTCATTGAAGAGCTTCTTCCTAAGCATCCCATCATGGCCAACATTCTTCCTGAGGACGCGCAGTCCGTGATCGGTCGGGTAAATCCGGAAACCGAACCCGCAAAGCGCATTCTTGAACAGGAAGGATTTGAACTTTCGGGCCTCGTGGGAATTTTTGAGCCAGGCCCCGTTCTCGTTGCCGAAGTTGATAAAGTCCGCACGATTCGAGAGAGTATCGTGGGAGAAATCGCGGAAATTGAAGACAAGCCGACAAAAACTCCCGAGCACATTATTTCACGCACAGATGGACTCTTCCGTTGTGCTCTCGGGACGGTGACGAAACTCAAAACCGGTGGCCATAAAATATCCGGTGTGACCGCCGCGGCATTGAAACTTCGCCTCGGAGATAAGATCCGCTTTGTGACTTTCCGACCGGAAATCAAAAAAACGACTAAGAAGTCGGCAAAAAAGACAAAATAAGGCTTGATGAAGCCTTCTTAAAATTCAGAAAATAGGGGGACATAAATCAGCCAAGAGGTCCCTCATGAAACTAATTGTCACTCTGTGTCTTCTTCTCGGTGCTCTCTCTGCCTTTGCCAAGCCAAAAGTTTCAGTTTTCGTATCACTCACGCCTGCCGGCAGCTTCACTGCGGTTAGCGAGAAACCAAAAGGAAACTTGTTCAAGCAAGGCGACAGCTTCACCGCTGATAAAATTTCCGTCACCATTGAATCTCTGAAGACGGGCATCGATCTTCGTGATGAACATTTCTGGAAACATCTCAACTCTTCTAAGCATGACAAAGCTGTTCTCACGAATCTCAAAGCAAGCGGCGGGAAAGCAACTGCTGACCTTGAAGTGAACGGTGTGAAAAAACCAATCAACATCTCCTACAAAGTGGCAGGGGAAGAAGTCGTTGCGAACTTCGCAGTGAAAGCTTCACAGTTTGGCCTTAAGAAAGCGGAGTATCTCGGTGTTGGTGTTGAAGACGATGTCAAAGTCGAAGCAGTTCTTCCTTTCCGGGCGAAATGAAGTTTTTCGTCATCGCGATCCTGGCAGCATTCACTGCCTGCCAGGACTACAATTCAAACACAAACGATGTTGAGAAATACAGCAAGGTAACTCTTACTGGCAGCGCGGATTTCACTCCGTCCTATTACATTCTTCAACAGCGTTGTACGAATTGCCATTCTTCAAGCATTCATAGTGCATGGGCGAGCTATACCAAAGAACAAGACTGGATTGACCAGGGGCTCGTCGTGAAAGGTGATCCGGATTCATCGAAAGCAATTTACAGAATCATTAATCATGGAAGCACAGACTCCAACATGCCTCTGGGCATGGGGCCTCTTCCGAATGATGAGTATCAGCAGCTCGTCGATTGGGTGACAAACATCCCATGAGATTTCTGCTTCTCCTTTTAGTTTTATTCTCGGCTAAATCCTGGGCGTATCCGAACTTTATTGGCCACGGCTATACCTCGTGTCTCAACTGTCACTTTAACCCCGCAGGAAATGGCCCCTTAAACGATTATGGTCGCGCGATTTCTGCGACCTTGATTTCTTCCGGCGCTCTTTATCCTAAAAGCTGGGATCAGGAAAAAGTCGCGTATACTTCCGGCTTTCTTTTCCGGAAACCAAAACAAAACTGGCTCCGTACGCAGATGAACTATCGCGGCTTCCAGCTCGTGCGAAATCCGGGATCATCCAACTCAGAAACAAAACAGTGGATCAACATGCAGGCCGATGCGCGTGTGATCCTCAAGTTCGGCCAGAACGATCGCTTCATCACCGTCATCAACTATGGTTATTCTCCGAAGCCGACGGGTACGACTCAGAATATGAGTGAGTGGAGAAGCCGTGAGCACTACATGGGCTTCCGCTTTACTCCGAAAGTGGGCGTGTATGCCGGTCTCATGGACAAGGCCTTTGGTCTCAGAATCATCGAGCACACCTCTGTTTCAAGAACTACTCCGCAGGTCACACAGAACGACCAGACGCACGGGGTAATGCTCCACTATCTCGGTGAGAAGAACGAAGTGTTCGTCCACGGATTTGTGGGAAATCTCAGTCAGGATGAAAGCGTCCGCATGAAAGGCGGAAGTTTTATGTTCGAGACGACCGTCGCCGACATTCATCGGATCGGTGCTTCGGTGATGAGCACGCAGAATACAGTTCAAAAACGTATGGCGTATGCGGGACATATGCGACTGAATCTGAAAGAAGGCTCGGCCCTCCTGGCTGAACTTGGTCAGGTCAAAGTGACGAACGACGCGAGCTTCTTTGATAAGACTTCTCGTTACGGGCTTCTTCAGACGTATCTTCGTCCGTGGCGTGGGGTCTACTTCCTCGCCAACATTGAGTACTATCAGGATAACGTCGACAAAGAACCGTACTTTGTTCGCTGGGGCCCGGCCCTTCAGTATTTCCCCATTCAGCGCTTTGAAATCCGGGGCGATGTTTATAACACCAGAAACTTTTCTCCGGATTCCTCCAACAAGGATTCCTGGATGTATCTCGTACAAGGCCACGTATGGTTGTAACGAGATTTTTCCTCCTCCTTATTCTATATGTTTCTTCGGTGCACGCGTCTGAGATCATCGACGAGTTTAAAAAACGCGACTACGACGGTGTCCATCGCCTCTATCAGGAAAACCCTTCGAAGAATTATTCGAAAAAAGAACTCGTACTGATTTCGTATTCTCTTCGTAAGCTTGGTTTCTACCGGCAGGACGTGAAACTCAACGTTCGTCTGGTCAAGAAAGAATACGATCGCTACCACAAGCGGCTCATCAAGCAGATTAAAGCGGGCGACACTATCGACGCCGATCAATACCCCGAAGGGCTCAAGGTTCTTTACTGGAATCTCATGAATGCTTACGGTGAAATCATTCTCGGCTACGAGACAAATTCTCAGCTCATCAAGAAAGATCATGAACACTATCTGATGTTCGCGAAGATTCTTTCGGAGCTCGAATTCCGTGAGGGAAAAGTCGACAAGCTGAACGACAAGATCATGGCCCACATCCTGAAAATCCAGAATGCGGTCTACAAGTATGTTTCAAGCTGGTACTTAACTTACATGTCATGGCAGCAGGAATCCCAGCTCCATGGCCCCGGTCAGTCTACGAATCTGATCGTAACGAACAAAGGCTTCTGTCTGGGTGGTGATGTGGGCTATGAAAATGCCAACTACCACTGGTACGTCGATGGTTGTGCGTTTTACGGTTCCGGCGGCGTTTCCTCTGATTCATCCGGAAGCGATATTCATTATCAGCAGTCCAACGTTCCTGCCTATGGTTTGAAGTTCGGCCCGGGTGCATCTTTGATTGTTTCTTCAACCAAATCACGAATCGGTTTCAAAATTCCGGTTGTGTATAACGTGCAAAGGCTCACGAACCCAACTCAGCCCGGCTATTCGATCAGTTCTGAGTCAGCGATCTCAGTTGCCACTACCCTCTACTCGCGCTGGCAGTTCAATAAATGGTATTTCACGACGGAATTCGGGAAGTACGTGGATCGCGAAGCGACGATCTGGTCATTGGGGTTCGGAAGAAACTTCTGATTATTGTCCGCGATTCGTCGATTCGAAAATCTTATCCGCTGAGGCCGCCACAAATCCCTGATAGAGCTTTCCACTTTTCAGCGGATAGCGCTTTGCGAATTCGTAGTAACAGGCTGGGATAGTTAATTTTCCGTCATCGAAGGAGACTTCAATGTTATTGGCGAGAGTGGATGATTGTTCGAGAAAGACTTCCGGAGTTCCTTTCACTTCTCCCCCGCTTGAATTCAATTGATAGCCCTTGCCCTTAAGCCAGTCATTCAGGAACTTAATGTCTGAAAATTTCTTCAGCACATTGATGAAGACTGTGAAGTGATTAGGTCGATAGCCGAAGGCCGCAACCCAGGCCGCGTAATCTGATTCCTTGAGAAGCTCTTTGTACTGAGCGATCGTGCATTTCCACGGACGCCCTTGAGAACTGAAGTCGAAATCTTTTTCTTTGCCTGCAGGAATCTGCGAAATAAATCCTTCCACCATTGACCGGAGAGCGGGAGAAAATTCTTCAAGCTTGAGCTCCGAAATGAAAATCTTCGGAAGAGTTTCATCAGAATGCTCGTAGTGTTTGGCGTAGAGTTTTTTTTCCGGAAATTGATAATCACCTTTGTAGACATAACCGGAGGCCACAAAAGGTGCTGCAATCACGTCGACACTTACACGTGGATGATTGAATGTACGAAGCGCAATGTGATCATTCTGAATCTTCTCACCTTCACTCACCATGAGATCATAGATCTTCTTTGCGAGCGGGTTGATCGCCACATAGTCGTTCCACATCTTATCCAACAATGCCGGTAAAGTTTTGGCCATAGATTGCTCCTGAGGTCTCTAATTTAGCAGAAGGGTCTCCATCGGGATAGTAGGACAGGGCCTTAACTCCCCGTATAAATCTGGGAAACTCAGGTGAAAAAAGGTAAGATGAATCATTCTTTCCTAAGGAACTTCCCATGACAACAATGCAGCTGAAAGGCGATTACCTCAATGGCCATTGGAAAATGCCTGCCAGGGCAGATGAGACCATTAAGAAACTTTGTCCCGCCGATTTGAGTCTGACATTGTGGGAGGCCCGCGTTTCTTACGATCACATTGAAGAAACAATCAGCTCGGCGGTGAAAGGTTACGATGTCTGGAGAAAAACCAGTCTCGAAGAAAGAATCGCTTGTCTCAAAAAATATCAGGAAATTGTTCGCGCTAAAAAAACTCACATCGCTGAGGCCTTAGCACTCGAAGTGGGAAAACCTCTTTGGGAAGCGATGACCGAAGCTGCTGCCCTTGACTCAAAGGTTTCGGTCACGATCACGGATTCCCTTGAACGGATCAAGCAAGAGACCATTAAAGATGTCATGCCGAAAATTGACGGTCATACAGTGTACAAACCGCTGGGCCCCACTTTTGTGATCGGTCCTTTCAACTTCCCATGTCACCTCGCTAACGGACAGATTCTGTCTGCACTTCTTGCGGGTAACTCAGTTATCTTTAAGCCGTCAGAGAAGACAATCTACTCAGCTCAGCTCATGGTGGAGTGTCTTCATGAAGCAGGTTTTCCTCCCGGAGTCGTGAACTTCATCAACGGTACCGGGATGACCGCCGGAAAAATTACCAGTGATAAAAGAATCAAAGGCATCTTCTTCACGGGTTCTCGTGCCATCGGAATGAAGATCCTTGAAAATACCTGGCGTGATATCGACAAGCTTGTTGCCCTCGAACTTGGTGGCAAGAACTCCACGATTATTCATCACGATACCAATATTTCTCACGCACTTCCGGAACTTCTCCGTGCGTGCTTCCTCACGACCGGCCAGCGTTGTACTTCTACCTCAATGATCCTCGTTCACAGAAAAATTGAGCAGCAATTCATTGAAGAGTTCAAAAAAGTCACTGAACGTATTCGCGTTGGTCACCCGATGCTCGCGAAGCCTGAACCTTTCATGGGTCCTCTCATCGATGAGGCGGCGATGAAAATGTATTTTGATTTCTGTTCTGCGGGAGTAAGCGAAGGAGCGGAAGAAATCGTGAAACCAAGAAAACTCGATGTCGGTTTTCAGGGACACTACGTTTCTCCATCCATTCATTATGCTAAAAAACCTGATCTCAAAGGCAAGTTCATCCAGGAAGAAATTTTCGGACCCAATTGCTTCTTTGTTCCTTATGACGATATTGAAGAGGCGATCAAGATCGCCAACTGTACTCCGTATGGTCTCGCCGCTTCCGTGTTTACGCGCGATCAAAGTGTTTATGAGCTTTGCGTTCGTGATATCGAATCGGGACTTATTAATCTTAACCGCTCGACAGTTGGTGCGACTGCGCGACTTCCCTTCGGCGGCGTGAAGAATTCCGGGAATCACCGTCCCGCTGCTGTCACTATGATTGATCATTGTGTGCACGCGATTTCGTCACTCGAAACACTTGATGATAACAGCTCACAACTCAAAGACGTCGTCGGTCTGGAAGAATCACGCTGATGGAAAACACTGCTGATGAAATGAAGGCGCTGCTTCGCAAAGAACGCCTCTACGTTCTCATTCTCGCCGCCATCCAGGTCGCCCACATCATGGACTTCGTGATCATGATGCCGCTGGGCCCGCGCTTTATGCGCGTCTTCAATATTACTCCGGTTGAGTTTGCCTCACTCGTTTCCGCCTATACCTTCAGTGCGGGAATCGTCGGATTTTTCGGAGCGCTTTACGCCGATCACTTCGATCGCAAAAAATTCCTCATCTTCAATTTCACCGGATTTATTCTGGGCACTTTCATGTGCGGGATTTCGACAAACTTCGCCACGCTTCTCACTGCACGGATTATTGCAGGTGCCTTCGGGGGAATTCTCAACGCCTGTGTTCTTTCACTCGTGGCAGATCTGATTCCTTTCCAGCGAAGAGGCGCGGCGATGGGGATCGTGATGTCGTCCTTTTCAGTTTCCAGTGTCGTCGGCATTCCGATCGGTCTCTGGATCGCAGAAAAATTTGACTGGCACTACACGTTCTATTTTATCTGCGCCGTAGGCTCAGTTTTCTGGGTGCTATCCTTATTCGTCCTTCCCAGTGTGAAGGTCGAACGACCGAAGAGCTTCATGGAAAACCTCAAAAAGTTCCGTGGTGTTTTTAAGCGTGATTACATGGAGGCCTTCTGCCTCACCAGTTGCCTCGCCTTCGGGATTTTCCATGTGATTCCTTTCATCGCTCCTTACCTCGTGAAGAATGTCGGCTTTGATGAAGCGGATCTTCCTTTCATGTATCTTTGCGGCGGTATTGGCACCATTATCACCGCCCGCATTGTTGGAAAGCTCACCGATCGCCTGGGAAGCTTCACCGTTTTCCGTTTTCTTGCTCTCATTTCGATGATTCCCATCATCGCTCTCACCAATCTTCCTCCTGCAGCTACAATCATTGTGCTGACGGTAACAACTGCGTTCACGATGTTCGGATCCGCGCGATTCATTCCCGCGATGACAATGGTCTCGGGAGTCGTGAAGCCGGAAGAGCGTGGAACTTTCATGAGTCTTGAAAACGCCGGAAGACAATTTGCCTCTGGTGCTGCTTCTCAGACCGCAGGTCTTATCATCGGATCAACTGCGGCAGGAGCGCTTACGGGATACAATATCGTCGGCATCATCTGCATTGCCTCGAGCTTCATCGCGATCTTCATCGCCGCCCACATCAGAAGAAAATACAACTTCAAATGAAGCTCACCCGCGCTCATCTTGCTGCCATGCTGGCCTTCACCATGTGGGGACTCTTTCCGATTTACTGGAAATACTTCTCGGAAGTGAGTGCCTGGGATCTTTTCGGTCACCGGCTTCTCTGGTCTTTCATTACTCTCACTCTCGTCATGACATTTCGGAAGAAATTGTATCTGGTGAAAGAGATCTGGCGAGATCCTAAGAAAAGAATCATGCTCATCATGTCCTCTCTTCTTATTTCCTCCAACTGGCTGCTCTATATCTATGCGGTCAACAACGGAAGGATTTTAGAAGCAAGCATGGGATATTTTTTGAATCCCCTTCTGAACGTTTTCATGGGCTGGCTCATCCTCAAGGAAAATCTTCGTCCGACTCAGTGGCCTGCCATTCTTCTAGCCTTAGTCGCGATCGGTATTCTGGCGATAACAACGGATATGAATCATTTTCCGTGGCTCGCTCTTTTACTTTCGATTACGTTTGCTCTCTATGGTCTTATCCGGAAGATCGTTCACGTCGGATCAATGGAAGGCCTCCTTTTCGAAACAATGGTCGTCGTGGTTCCCGTCATCGCCTACTGGTTCACCCAGCCCACTCGCCCATCGACAGTTCTTGAAATACTTCCTCTCCACAAAAATCTTGTCCTGACACTCGCAGGCGTCGTGACATCACTCCCGCTGATACTTTTTGCTTACGGTACAAAACGCCTTTCCCTCCAGACATTGGGCATGATCCAGTATCTCAGTCCAAGTTTTAAATTTATCTGCGGCCTTTTTATTTTTCACGAAGCGCTGAATGCGAACAGATTGCTGGCATTTTGTATTATCTGGGCCGCACTCGCCTGGTATACGGTCGAATCCTATCGCCATGCCCGACGCGGTCTCGCCAAAGTAGTGAATGAGTGATATTTGAACTCTCAATGATTGCCCTTGAAAACATACGTCTAAGATTTGATCCACGCGGGATTGCCGGTCTATCCGGTGTGAACCTCGTTCTTTCGGAAGGAACGATCACCGCCCTCATGGGCCCGAACGGCAGCGGCAAGACCACTCTTCTCAGAATTCTCAGCGGCGAACTTTCTCCGGAGTCAGGATCAGTAAAGACTCAGGACAATGTTGTGTACATGAAGCCGGAGAATGTTTCTCCTTCGCTCAATGTACAAAAGTATCTGATGAGCAGAGTGAAGGCCGAAATTGAGGAAGATAAAAAAATCCAGCTTTCGCGCGACCTCGCCGACATTTTTGAATTCACCTTTCAATTGCGACAGACAGTCGGCGAACTTTCTGCCGGGCAGAGACAAAAAGTCATGCTTGCGGGTGAGCTGATCCGGAATCCGAAACTTGTACTTCTGGATGAACCGTTCACGCATCTTGACCCACACACGCGAAAAGAAATCATCAAATCACTTTTTGAATACGTCCGCCGGCAGAACATCACTCTGCTTTGGGTGACTCATGATCTGAATGAAGCCGCGAGATTTTCTGACAAGGTCGTCCTTCTTCAACACGGAAAGATTGAACAGGAAGGAACTC
>JBJMLZ010000120.1:0-18998 GCA_045805035.1 Bacteriovoracaceae bacterium | reverse complement strand
TACTGTCTTGTGAAGTCCGCAGACCGTGCCAGCGGGAAATCCTACAGAAAATATCCCACCACTTTTACTGACATCCTGGATCCCACCAGCACCGATGGCCTCACGACTCTTAACTGCACCTCAAATGACACTGGTACTGTTGTCAGTGAAGGTACTGCAAATCAGGAAACTTTCGATCCTGAGCATGAGTTGAAGGCGCCATTCTAAGAATTATTCTGATTTTCTTCAATGTCCTCGAGCACACTTTCTTTCCCGAGGACTTTCAGCTGAACAAATGAACGCACGATCTTTATCGCTTCTTTGAGAAGCTTTCTCACGTCATTCCACTCATTGTACGTCCCGGGAACGGAGTCGAAGTACACCTCAGGCTTACGCGCTTTAATGAAATGGGAAATGATGAGCTTGATGCGCATGATGTGATAGTCGCTCGAGATGATCAGCACATTATTCAGCTGCTGATTCTTCTCGAGAAAGCGAACCGTCTCCACCACATTCTGGAAAGTGTTCTTGGAAGCGTAATCAAGCTCCACCTGCATGTCAGGATTAGCGTTCACCGCTTCGCCCGTCGTCGGATGAACTTGTGTCTTCACGAGCGTCTGGAAAGAATTCGCGGCATGAACTCCGGAGATGAAGAGCTTGGCGGAAGGATTCTTCGTCATGAGCTCAAGCGCGTAGTTGATGCGACCGCGGTCGCCGGTGAAAACCGCAATGGCGTCCGGGGATTTCTGGAAGAAGGCGCCGTTGGCACGACCCTTCTGCATTTTAGCGTAAATCGGAATGTAGGCGATGAACGAGACGATCACACCAATGGTAATGACGGCCAGGAAGCCCACACTGATCAGTATGCGCCTGAGCCTCGTCGACTTCGTCTCGAATGTGTACTTTCTTCCGAACATTCGTATTTACTTCGCTGCCACGACCTCAATTTCTACAACTGCACCTTTCGGAAGAGCGGCAACCTGAACGGTTGAGCGCGCCGGATATGGTGCCGTGAAAAATTTCGTGTAGGCCTCGTTCACTTTTCCAAACTGAGCGAGGTCCGTCATGAAGACAGTTGTCTTGATGATGTTGGCGCGAGTGAGGTCCTGTGACTGAAGGAGACCATCAATGTTCTTCATGATGTTATCAAGCTGGGCATCGAAGCCATTCGCCATTTCACCAGTCTTGGCATCGAGACCAATCTGACCTGAGAAATAGTAAACACCATTGTGGAACACACCCTGAGAGTATGTGCCTACGGCAGCGGGAGCTTTGTCAGTAGCGATGATCTTTTTTTCGAAGGCCATATATTCTCCTTAAGAGTTCTGTTTCTGAAGTCTGTAGGCCTTGATCTCCTGAGAGATCAAAGCAGTGAGGTGAGACATGTTTACAATCTCATCTACCGTCGACGTACGCTGAACGATGTTGATCGCGTAACGAAGCGGGAGAAGAACCGGGCCGATCGGAGTTGCACCACCGAGCTGAGCGAGAAGCTTGTAGCTGATGTTCGCGGCATTGAGGTCCGGGAAAATCAGGACGTCTGCGGCCTTATCGAGAGTCGTGAAGTCGAAAAGGTTCTTCATGATGTCGAAGTTTGTGGCAACGTCCGCCTGCATTTCACCATCAGCGATGAGTGTCGGATCTTTCTGCTTGGCGATCTTCACTGCTTCCGCCATTTTCGTCGCACCTACTTCACGGTTAGAACCGAAGTTCGAGTACGAAAGGAATGCCACCCGTGGCTCTGACTTCATGACGTTTCTCCACATCTGGGCAGCGTTCACCGCGATGTCGGCGAGGTCATTAGCATCCGGATTCATCTGTACGGTACAGTCCGCGAGGAACACCACACGTGTCTTAAATACGAGCATCATGATGCCCGCAACTTTCGAGCGCCCTGGAGTGTGTGTGCCGATTGTTTTCATGATCGGACGCACGCACTCTGGATAGTTCTGAGTGGCACCCGTGATCATGCCGTCTGCGTCGCCCATCTTCACCATCATGGAGCCGAAATAGTTTCCGCGCTTCAATGTATCCTTAGCGTAGTTGTACGAAACGCCTTTTCTCTGGCGCTGGTGGAAGTATTCCTGCACATACGATTCGTATTTGGCTGAGTCTTCGGCAGCGATCACTTCAACGTCTTTCAGGTTAGAGACTCCGAGCTGATCCATTTTCTTGTGAATGATTTTCTTGTTACCAAGAAGGATCGGCTGAATAAGACCTTCATCATTGAGAATCGAAACTGCCTTGAGAATTCTCGCGTTCGAACCTTCAGGGAAAACGATTCTTGGCTTATCGGCACCCTTGGCACCCGGGAGACGTGAACGGATGTTTCTCATGATCTGTCCGGTCTGACCGAGACGTTCCTGGAGGGATTTTGCGTAAGCATTCATGTCATCGATGCGGATTCTTGCCACACCGGAGTCCATCGCTGCTTTCGCGACTGCCGGAGAAACGCGCGTGAGCACACGCTTATCGAAAGGCTTCGGGATGAGATAGTTTCTTCCGAAGGTAAAGTTTTCATTTCCGTAGGCGCGTTTCACGTCATCCGGCACTTCTTCTTTAGCAAGACCGGCGAGCGCGTAGGCAGCGGCCTTCTTCATTTCTTCGTTGATCTTTCTGGCGCGAACGTCGAGAGCTCCCCGGAAGATGAACGGGAACCCGAGTACGTTGTTCACCTGGTTCGGGTAATCCGAACGACCAGTGGCCATGATGGCGTCGTCGCGAACTTGTGCCACTTCTTCCGGAGTGATTTCCGGATCAGGGTTGGCCATGGCGAAAATGATAGGATCTTTTGCCATCGACTTCACCATGTCTTTGGACACGAGGCCTTTCGCTGAACAGCCGATGAAAGCATCCGCACCCACCATCGCATCGGCGAGCGTGCGGCACTTGGTATCGTTAGCGAAGAATTCTTTGTATTTGTTCATGCCGTCAGTGCGGCCCTTGTAGATAACACCCTTGGAGTCTGCCATGAGAACATTTTCTTTCTTCACACCGAGTTCGATCATGAAGAGAGCAGTGGCGATCGCAGCGGCACCGGCACCGGACACAACAACTTTCACTTTGCCGATGTCACGCTTGGTGATTTCGCAGGCGTTGATGAAAGCAGCACCACCGATGATGGCAGTTCCGTGCTGGTCATCGTGGAAAACCGGAATGTCACAGATTTCCTGGAGACGTTTCTCGATTTCAAAACACTCTGGTGCTTTGATATCTTCGAGGTTCACACCACCGAAAGTTGGCTCGAGTGCTTTTACGACACTCACGACTTCTTCGACAGTCTTAGAAGAGATCTCGATATCGAAAACATCGATATCAGCGAAGCGCTTGAAGAGTACGCCTTTCCCTTCCATAACTGGTTTACCCGCGAGTGCGCCGATATCACCAAGACCAAGAACCGCAGTACCGTTGGAAAGAACTGCAACGAGATTTCCCTTGGCAGTATATTTGTAAACGTCTTCCGGGTTCTTTGCGATCTCAAGACAAGGGGCCGCTACTCCGGGAGAGTAGGCGAGTGAAAGATCACGGGCAGTGAGACAAGGTTTGGTGGGAGTGATTTCGATTTTTCCTGCGCGGCCCGTGGAATGGTATTCCAAAGCGAGGCGGTACTTCTCTTCGGCAGAAGAATTTTCTGGTGTCGTACTCAAAGGTGGTCCTTTTGTTACCAATCTTTCATCTAAAAAATGATTCGGCTAATTTACCAGTTTTCGGGGGGAAATGACAGCCTCTATGCGCCGCGCTTACCTCTGAGAACCGAGGGTAAAAGCGGAATTGTGGTGAGAAGGAGTCCGATATAGAACTCATCGAGTGTCGAGAAGGAATACTTCTTATTGAGAAAGCGCCATAACACGATGCCCACACAGCCCAATAGGACCGAAAACGTGAAGTTTCTGTCTGAGATTTTTCCCGGAAACCACTGGCCGATGAGAAGAGGGAACAGAAGGCATGCGGCGGAAAAACTTCCGAGCACTTTCCAGACTTCAACCACATTTCCTTCGAAGTGAAGACCCAGAATAATGGAGACGATCGCAACGAAGACGAGTGCGATGTGATGATAAAAAACTTTGAAGCGATCTTTGAGATTGAAAAAATCATAGCTGATCGAAGTCGCGGCGTTGAAAAGATACGAATCCAGAGTCGAAAGAATGATCGCAAGAATTCCGGAGATGATGAGGCCGCGCACTCCATGAGGAACAAGTTGAATCGAAAATTGAAGATACGCATCCTGCGGATTCGCGTCCGGTAAAAAGGCGCGTGCATAAAGTGCACCAAGAGTCGTGCAACAGTCGAAGAAAAACCAGATGAAGGTGGAGATGATAATGCCTTTCTTCGCGGTCTTTGTGGAATCGGCAGCAAGAGCACGCTGATAAAAATTCGGATCAACGAGAGTCGAGAGCGCGATGAATCCCCAGATGAAAAGAGTGGTGAGCTTTTCTCCACCCGTCCAGTCGAAGTGAGTCGGTGGAAGTTTATCGACAAGTACGGTTGGCGGCCCGAACTGTGCCCACGCAAAAACCACCACGAGAAAAACCGAAAGAATCATGAAAAAAAACTGAACAACGTCGGAGAAAACGACGGCGCGAAATCCACCCCAGAGCGACCAGATGGTAACGAGCACAACTCCTGCGACCGTATTCAGAAAAAGACTGCCACCAATGAGCGCCTGAAGAAAAATTCCCATGCTGATGGTGTAGGCGATAGGAAGAAGATTCAGAAAATTCAGGAAAGCGGTCACTCGCTGCGCGCGCGGACCGAAGAGCTCAAGCGCGAGATCGGGAATCGTCATGATGTTGTGTGAGCGAATTTTCTCCACGAGAAAAAACGCGAACAAGAGGTACGTTCCGTACCAGAAGATACCTTGCGTGAGGAGATTGTAGATGCCTTTCTCAAACGTGAGGGCAGTGACACCAAAAATGCCCCCGTACCAGGTGGCAACGAGTGTGGCGACGAAAACCGGAAGCGTCAGCTTTCTTCCCATGAGGAGAAGCTCGAGAAGTCCCTCTTCACCTTCATCGGACTTCTTTTCTTTGAGCGAGTTTCCATAGAGGACGCTGGCGATGGTAGCGCCCAGGACAGCGATAAAGATCGCCCAGTCGCTCCAGTCCAGAAACCCGATGAGATTTGCCTTCGAAACCATGGATAGATTATAGGTTTTGGTTTATCATTTTGCTATATGAAGTACGTTCTTCTCTTTGTGGTCGCCATTCTCCTCATGAAGATTGATGCCGTGATCGAGCTTGGTGAAAAAGCATGGATGACGGTGAAGAGCGAAGAGGAACCAAGGGACAGGCCGGAAGATCTTGGAGACGCGAAGGAGATTGTTCGCTCCGAAGACAACGTCAAACTTACTCCCCGGCAGCAGTACCTGAATTTCCTTGATAGCTTCCGCAATTCTCCGGATCTTGTGTTCCGGGAAAAAGCGATGGCGCTTTTTAAAGAGCATCCGATGATGTTCACCGAGAAACTTGATAAGGACCTTGAAGCAAGAATCTATTCCTGGCGCGATCTCGCAGTTCAGAACACGCCGGAGCTTCCTCTCTTCCTTCTTGATCTCGCGAATATCCTGAAAGGCGAGAACCGCGAAATCGTCACGCGCTTCTTCAGCGTAGTGATGGATCTCAACATTGACATGTTCATCGCTAATTACCCCCGCACCAAAGATCAGAACTGCGCTCCGGTTCTTCTCATCGAAGCAGCGGTTCCGGCCGAAGAAAAATTTCCTGAACTCTATGAGCGCATGGGAGTGCTGGAAGAATTTCTCGCCCGGGAAAATCTTCCCGCGGACAAAAAACTCTACGCCAACCTCTGTCTCAATCTCCTGAAAATCTATCTGGAAAAAGAAGCACCGAAGGCTGCCCCAGAGGATTCTGTTCCTGCCGGAACGGAAGAAGCTCCTCCGGCGGAAAGTCTTCCTCCTGCGAGCGCAACGGATCCCACCACGTGATACAGGCCAATCAACTTTCCAAAGGATTCGGCACGCAGGTGCTGTTTGAGAACGTGACCTTCAACATGATCAAGGGTGAGAAGGTTGGGTTAGTAGGTCGCAATGGCTCGGGGAAAACGACACTTTTTAAAATCATTCTCGGTGAAGAATCTCCTGATAGCGGTGAAATTATTTTTCCGAAGAACTACACCATCGGATCGCTGAAGCAGCATTTGCACTTTACCCAAAATTCAATTCTTGCTGAATGCTCCCTTGCCTTGAAAAAAGAAGAAGAGTTTGACCAGTACAAGGTCGAGAAGATGCTCCACGGTCTGGGATTCAAGACGGAAGACTTCCAGCGTCCTCCTTCGGATTTTTCCGGCGGTTATCAGATCCGGTTGAATCTTGCGAAGGTTCTCCTCGGTAATCCTGATTGTCTTCTCCTCGATGAACCAACGAACTACCTTGATATCGTTTCCCTCCGGTGGCTGTCGAAGTTCCTGAAAAACTTTCCCGGCGAAGTGATCCTGATTACGCACGATAAAGGCTTCATGGATTCGGTCACGACTCACACGATGGGGATCTGGCGCCAGAAGCTGGTGAAGATCAAAGGCGATACTTCAAAATATCACGAGCAGATCGTGACCGAAGAAGAGATCTACGAAAAGACCCGCGCGAACACGGAGAAAAAAAGAAAAGAACTCGAGGATTTTGTCACGCGCTTCAAGGCCAAGGCTTCCAAGGCCGCCCAGGCCCAGTCACGCATGAAACTTCTCGACAAACTTCCGGAGCTTGAAGCACTCGCCATGATGGCCTCCCTGGATTTTGAATTTCAATACCGCGAGTGTCCCGGAAAACTTCTCGTGAACGTCCAGAACGTGAGCTTTGGTTACAATCAGAATCTTCTTATCAATGACCTTTCGTTTCCTGTTCTCCGCAATGACAAGATCGCGATCATTGGTAAAAACGGAAAAGGGAAGTCGACGCTTCTTAATCTCATCGCTAAAGAGCTCACACCGGTCTCAGGTGAGATCACCAATAACGTGAATCTTCTCATGGGTCACTTCGGCCAGACGAATATCAACCGTCTCTCGATGGAAAATACCATTGAAGAGGAAATTCAGAGTGCGGATCCATCGCTTGGAAGAGAAAGAGTAAGAAGTATCTGCGGAGTCATGATGTTCTCCGGAGATCTCGCGAAGAAAAAAATCAAAGTTCTCTCCGGTGGAGAGCGCGCACGGGTTCTTCTCGGGAAACTCCTCGCCAAGCCCACCAATCTTCTCCTCCTGGATGAACCGACGAACCACCTTGATCAGGAGTCGGTTGAAGCTCTGACTCTGGAACTTCAAAATTATCCTGGTGCAGTCATCATCGTGACTCACTCCGAAGGAATGCTCCGGGAAGTGGCCACGAAGCTCGTGGTCTTTCACCACGATAAGGTTGAATTCTTCCCGCAAGGTTATGATGACTTCCTCACCAAGATCGGCTGGGAAGAAGAAGAGCCGGTGAAGGCGGAAAAACCGAAAGAGAAGATTTCGCGCGACGAACAGCGCAGACTCCGTCAGGAAGTGATCATGGAACGCTCAAAGGTTCTTTCTCCGCTGAAAAAGAAAATGGAGCAGCTCGAGAAAGAGATTATGAAAATGGAAGACGAGGCCTCTGCCCTTGAAGAAAAACTTGTCACGAGTACCAATGCCGATGATTTCAAACGCCTGGGTCTTCTCAGGAAGAAAATCGATGATGACTTCGAGGCGCTCTCAGAAATAACTATGGAACACGACGGGAAGTTTCAGACTTTTGAAACGCGACTGTCGGAGATCGAGTCACTGTAAACGGATTGATCCGGTTAGAAGCAAAATACATCCACGCAGTTCCTGCCACCGATGATGAAGTCGTGAAATCCGGATTCGTCGTAGCCGTCGCGTAAGCAATTCCGCCATCCGCCTTTTTCATCTTATTCATCTCCGCGATGAAATCCTTTTTCTCACAGCTATGTCCGGTCTTTTCCATCGCGAGCACCTGCCCGAGAGTTCCTTCTGACCACACAAACTCATACTTCTTCACACCGTTAGTGGGTTTGCTATCGACAAAACCGGCAATACCTTCATGCTCAACATAGAGGGCCTCACAATTCAGCGACAGTGCTTCACGCGCATCGATTTCATTCAGGGAATCCTGATCAAGGGCGAGAAGGCTCCAGGTCTGGTTATCCAGATAGAGTTCATCTTTATTGATTCGTTTCGTGGCGATATTCATGCCCGACCAAAAATGAGAGCGGTCCTTGTCCCACATGGCGAGAATAAATTTTCTGAGACTCGCGATCTCAAGTTTCCATTCGTGGCCGGGATTGAGACGCGCAAAGTGCGAGAAAGCGGAATAGGCATCGAGATTATGCTCGAGTGCCGCCGTTTCTGATTCGTTCCACTTCGTGGAGGCCAGATCCACCGGGTTAAATTTCAGTGGTCCTTCGGTCATCTGCGAACGAAGCCACGTCAGTAACTTTAAGTTGAACGAATAAAAGTCACGCGACTGGAATTCTGACTGGTAATGAACTGCCGCCAGCGCCACCCAGGCAATCGCACCTGCAAAACGACGATCACCTTCGGCCGGATAAATCGAAGTGCCATCGAGATTGTAGGAAAAATAAAGTGAACCATCTTTTCGCTGGAGTGAACTTAATCCGCGCAGAAGTTTCTTCGCCGTCGTACGATCCTGAGCTTTGGAAAAAGCAATGATCGCGAGGGCCTGATCGTAAATGTAACTTTGAGTGTGCTCGGAAAAACTTTTGATGAGCGCGCGCTCATCATCAAGCTCAACAATGCGGGAGCGGAGGTTCTTCAGCATCTCTTCGTTTGTCACCGCCATCGCCGTCGTCGCAAGACAAAGCAGTAGCAGGGTGATCCATCTCACCACCATAAAAAGTGTTCCTCTCCCAATGTGCCTGTGTAGATGACTTTTCGGGTGCGGCCTGAAGAAGCTTGAGCGATATTGTCTGCTAATCTGAAAGTGCCTTAAATCTTCAGGACTTGAGTGGCCCAGTAAGGGGAGGTTTCCCCCAGCTTTTTGACGTATCCGGCGACATCTCCCCTGAGCTCAGGCGGAAGTTTTTCCAGGGGATAAATGTGTTCTTCGGGAACATAACGGAAGGTGAAATTGATTCGTCTCGTTTCAAATCCCACGATCTCAGGACCGACTTTTTCTTTGCGTTTATCTTCCACCCGTTGCACGCGATGGAAGGTTTTCTCTTTCCATTTTTCTCCGGCAAAAATCTGCAGCGAAGAATCTTCGAGCCATTGTTCAAACACAATATTCTCTTCACCCAGCGTGGATTTCCCCGCGACAAACTGAAAGAACGCGCGATCACCAAATGACATTGATCCCACCGGGCCGGGTTCAAAATCTTTGTGCTCGCCTACGCGCGCGCGATCTACCCATTTTCCTTCTTCAAGTTTTGAGCCGTAGAAATTGATAAGGCAGGTGTTCAGCTTCCACTTCGGGGGAACGTAATTTTTAGGAAAACGTTTTTTAGCGATGAATTCAATCCGGTCGACAATTTCCTGGAGAAATTTCGGATAAGGTTCGGCCTTCACGCAACGATGAAGAATTCCCTTCGGTGGATGATAGTAATCAAGACACGCGAATTGCCAATTCCCGAGCCAGTAAACCGGCCGCAGAAGAGGACGTTGCTGGTCACCTTCCGGTGGGGGATTGTGTTCGGAAAAACGCATTTCCCACAGCGGAGTGAGAGTCCCCAGCCACTCGAGAAGGCGCGCGCGTTCTTTCCTGTCCACAAAAGGAAACTGATAGTAGAGGCCACTCGGGAGCACATCTTTTCGCATAGGAGAGCCTCTCCCATACCAAAGACTAAGAGAATTTACCGCGGACTATGTAACTTTTTTCTTCTCGGAGTGGGAGAATTTCGCTTCCATCTGGTTTCCCACCTTAGAATACAAGTTCGCATTCAGATCATCTCTTTGCTTGCATGTGCTGCAGGGATGAGGCTTGGCCTCGCCGCTCAGGAGAATTTTTCTCCATTTGAGAAAATGGGAGTTGAAGAAATTGTGATATAGATCGTTCTCTTTTTTGAGTTCGCCAAACACAAAGTCCTGATGGTTCGGATCATCAGAGCGGGTATTACAACAAAGAAGCATTTTTCCATCGTGATCAATGTTCACGGTGAATATCGGCATAAAACAAGGTGAAGTGCGGACGAAATCGGGAATGGTGAGCTCTGGTAAAGAGCTGGCCCGGTCATGCCCAAACTTCAGGATATTCGTTGCCCTCACCGCGACCTCAAGCGATTTGTATTTTCCAGAGAAGTGAATGGACTCCGGATGTTCCCGGAAAGGAAGCGCTTCGAGCTCCAGCCTCTGACAAAAAGTCTCGATCATCCGTCGTGAATTTTCTGTGTTCCACTCGTGCATGTTTGGATAGAGAGAAATACTCATCCGGCTCAATCCCGCCGCAGAGAGAGACTCAAGGTACTCCCGAGTGAGGTAATCGCCATTGGATAGAATAGAAATAGTTGCCTTGGGCAGCTCTTTTCTTGCGAGAGCAACGTATTCAAGAATGCGGGGTGAGGCCAGGGGTTCGCTATAGCGACCGAAAACCAAAGTCTCACTGTAATTAATATTTTTAAGATCAGTGAGAAGAACCCCGTAGGTTTCCCAGCTCATGGGTTCTTTCTTGTTGAACCGGTCGAGAAAAGAATTCCCGCAAAATGAACATTTCCGGTTGCAGAACGTATTTACTTCGAGCTCTACTTTTCTCACCATTCTTGTGAACATGGATTGCTTTTCGGCGAGGGTAAAGTTGTTCGAGGCCAGAAGTTCTTCCGGAAGCTGCTTCAGATAAAGAATAAAATCCAATTCTTCCGAATTCATCGATTCCCCATTCTCACATACCCCCGGATTTTCATCAATGGGCCGGGCCATATTCCAAATGGCTTTGCTGGTGCCGACCCAAATCCGTGTAAAAAGGTAGCGGTTTTCCCCTCTGAGCGCCCTCTCGTGATACATGTTTTCCCTATGAAAGTGCAATTGGCGACTGAGGAAGACATCTCCCAGATTTCGCAACTCTATTTTGACGTCTACGAAGGAACCTATCCGGATCCGCTGATGAGGGACATGAACCTCATCCGGAAATTTATTGCCTCCAAAGAAGGCTTTTGGTTCATCACTAAGGACGATCAGGGTAGAGTGATCGCTTCTGTTCTTGCTGCTTACGATGAAGAAGATCTGGTCGCGAAGGCCTTTGGCGCAGTCGTGAGGAACGAATACCGCGCACGCGGAATTATGGAAGACCTCCTTGGTTACGGGATCAAGTATCTCCGCGAACAAACCAAGGGTGTCGACATTGTTTACTCCACTACCCGGACCGTGAACGAAGCCGCGCAAACTCTCACGGAAAAACTCGGCTTCAAAAAACTTGGTATTTTCCCGAACGCTCATCGCACGAACGATTACGAAACTCATTGCCTGGCCGCGATTGTTTATCCATCGGCCCTTGAGAAGAGAAACTCTGACTACAAAATTCACCACGAAATGGAAGCGCTCTACAAGATCGTTGCCGGTGAAGTGGGCCTTGAGCCAAAAGAGAGCATCGTTCCGGAGAATCCTTCGAAGGTGCTCGTTTCTCCTGGGGATCTCGAAGTCGTGAACTCACCGAAGTTTGTGAACTATCGCTACAACAATCTCAAGGCGGAGAAGAAGCTTGAGTTTGAGTTCTTCCCGTTCCACCAGCCGAATCTCATGATCATTACACCCGATCAGTCGATCGAGCTTTTCTGTCATCTCTCTCCGGTTGATGGATATTGCGTGATCATCGGCGGCAAGATGCCAGGGAATCTGAACTTCACCGAACTCTTCCTTGCCTCGAACCGCCTTCTGAGAAATGCAGGAGCTCGTTACATCGAAGTGATTGTCCGCGCTGATCGTCCGAAGATCCTTGAATCAATCATGCGCGCGAAGTTCATTCCCTGCGGATTCTTCCCTGCCTTCCAGATGGTCAATGGCAAGCGCCATGACTTCATCGTCTTCAGCCGTTCATTTGAAATTTTTGATTTCCAGAACGTGAAGCTCAAGGGGCTCAACCAGGTTTACCTTGAGGAATATTTCAAAGCATGGAAGCGCATGTCGCTTAACCCGAAACTTCTCCAGGTATGAAGGCCACAGACTTACTCCTTGAATCGGATCCGTTCGACTTCTCCACTGCGACCAAGAGACTTTTTCTTGAAAGCATGAGAGAGAATGCTCTTCATCACTATGGAAAGCATGAGTTCACGCGAAAGCTCTGGGACAAGCTGGGCTTTCATCCGGAACAACTCAAAACCGAAAATGATCTCGAAAAAATTCCGGGCACGATGGTGCATCTTTTTAAGGAACATGAATTCTGTTCGGTACCTAAGGAGGAGCTTGCTCTCGTTCTCACGAGCTCAGGCACCGGTGGACAAAAATCGCAGCAGTTTCTCGATAAAAAATCTCTCGAGAATGTGAAGCGCCTCGCTTACACCATTCACAAGTCTCTCGGGATGGCCTCAGATCGTGAGTACAACTACCTTTGCTTCACCTATGATCCGAAAGTGGCCAATGATCTCGGCACTGCCTTCACCGATGAGCTCCTTACGAATTTCACCGGCAAGAAAGAAGTCTATTACGCCATTGAGTGGAACAGTAGTGACTTTGAGTTGAATGAGAAAGGAACACTGGAAACACTCAAGCGTTTTGAAGCGAGTGGTGTTCCGACTCGTATCCTGGGATTTCCGGCGCTGCTGTTTGAGATGATCGAAAAGCATAATATCAGACTCAATCTCGGAAAAGATTCGTGGCTTCAGACCGGCGGCGGATGGAAAGGCAAGGCCGATAAAGAAATCCCGAAAAAAGAATTCCGGAAACTCATTCATGAACGCCTCGGCATTCCGGAAGAAAATCAGCGCGATCTCTTCGGCATGGTGGAACACGGCATTCCCTATGTCGATTGCAAGAAAGGCAATCTCCATGTGCCGAACTACGCTCGTGTTTATGTGCGCTCTCCTCATGATCTTTCGCTATTAAAGAAAGGCGAGCGGGGACTTCTTCATTTTTTATGTACGTTTAATTTCAGTTATCCAGCGCCGAGTCTTCTCACGACGGATTATGGACGTCTTGGTAGCTGTGACTGCGGGATCGAAGGCGATACGCTCATTCTCGAGGGAAGGGCGGGCGTTTCCAAGCATAAGGGTTGTGCGCTCAAGGCGCTCGACGTGATCAGGAATTGATATGTACTGGTTCGGCGAAAATAGAAACGGACTCAATGAGTGGATCGCAGAATCCACGGACGTCCTTTTGCCGAAAAAGAGGGCACTCAGAAAAACCCCGGTCGGAAAAATCATTACCGTCCTGAATTCCCTCGGCGAACATTGGAAAAAGAATGGTTTTCCGGAAGAGATTGTCTGCGCAGTGGATAATGACCTTGCGACTCTCAATATCCTGCCGTCCCTTCTTTCCGAAGAAAGTCTCACCAAACGCCTCAGGGCAGAGTTCACGAATATCAACATGCTTGATCGCTTTGCAAAACTCCCTCATCAGGAAACACTGGTGAAGGCCCAACCACTGGGCCTTGTCCTTCACATCACAGCCGGAAACGTTTTTCTTTCCTCGATTGATTCGCTCATCATGGCGCTTCTCACGAAAAACATTTCTATTCTCAAAGTGAGTTCTGAGAACAAAGTTTTTCCACTCTACTTCGCGAAGACTCTCAAAGAAATTGATACTGAATCCGTTCTTTCTGACAAATTTGCCATTGTTCACTGGAAAGGTGGCGATCAATCCATCGAAGCTCCGCTGAAAAAGAAAGTAAACGCTGTTATCGCCTGGGGCGGGGAAGAAATGGTCGCGAGTTACCGGAAAGATCTATCTCCGGAAGTGAAACTTCTCGATTTCGGCCCGAAGGTTTCCTTTCAGGTTGTCACTGCGAAGGGACTTTCTTCGACTTCTGCAGAAAAAGCCGCCGAGAATGTTGTGAAAGATATTATTCCGTGGAACCAGGGAGCGTGCGCATCTCCGCAGGATCTTTTTATCCAGGAAGGGATTGATCGCAACCAATTGATGAAAGCTTTGGAAGCCGCCTTTGCTAAAGCACCCAAGCGTTCAGCAATTTCTGATGATGAAGCGACAGAAATCCTGAAAGAAAAATATCGCGCGCTCTACTCTGAGCTGATGGAAGGCGGATATTTCGCCGAAGGCGATGGTTTCCTGCTCCATGGAGAATCAAGCAAGTTTTTACGTCCTTCGCCGCTGAACCGTTCTCTCCTTATCAAAACATTTAAAGACGCTGCTGATCTCGCCGATCATCTGCGACCGTTCTCCTACTATCTCCAGTCCGCTTCTTATCTTCTTTCGGCTTCGGAGAAAGATGAATACCTCGATGAGCTTTCATCGGTGGGCGTAAAACGTCTTGCCCCACTCGGAACAATCACCATGGGGAAAGAAGGCGCGCCTCACGATGGGCGATTTGTCCTGCGTGAACTCACGCAGTTTATTGGCGATGAGATCCGGGGAACTGATGCCACTGAAGGTGCGCTCACGACCAGCCAGGACATCAAGCGCGCTTTCGAATCGACTGCGCATCCTCCGGGATACATTTTCTCCTCAGGCGGAACGACGGGTGAGCCGAAGTACGTTCATTTTAGCTACGAAGAATTTGATTTTGTTTCCGACATGCTCGCGAAGAACTATCGGGCCCAGGGTATTAAACCCGGCATGACTGTCGCGAATCTTTTCGTCGCGGGAAATCTCTGGTCCTCATTCATGGCGGTGGAAAAAGCGCTCGAGAAGATCGGTGTGATTCAGCTTCCGATCGGTGGGATGTGCGCAGAAGAAAACATCGCGATGTATCTTGATAAATTCAAGCCGGACGTTGTGATGGGAATTCCCTCAATGCTCGTGAAGAACGCTGAGTATCTCGATCGCAAAGGCAGAGATATTAAAGTGCCGATGGTTTTCTATGCGGGTGAAGCACTCTCTGAACCACGCCGTGAATACCTGAAAAAAATCTGGGGCGTGAAATATTTCGGCTCTGCCGGATATGCTTCGGTGGATGCAGGCGTGATTGGTTATCAATGCTCTCACTGTGGGCCCGGTGAGCATCATCTGTTTTCGGATTTTATCGATCTCAGGATTGTCGAAGGTGAGGCCATCGTGACTTCGCTTTATCGCTCAAGCCTTCCGATCAGGAATTATCGTACCGGCGACAGAGTGGAATTGATCAAGGAATGTACCTGTGGAGATTCCTCACCACGATTCAAGCTTCTCGGACGCGCGGACAATCTCATGATGATCTGGTCATGCCGGATTCAACTGGATGAAGTGGAGAAAACTTTGAGAGAGCTTGATCCGAATATCCTTTCGTATCAGGTAATCATCAGCGAAGAGAACACCAAAGAGCTTCTTTCGCTTTACTACGAGAAGAACAAAGACATTAAAGAAGATATCTTGCTCGCGAATCTCTACAAGAACGCACGCGACTTAAAAGACACTATTACACTCGAAGAAATGAGTTCTCGCACTCGCATCGTACCGGTGGAACAGGGAATGATCCCGCGCAATCCCCGCACAGGAAAAATCAGTCAGATTCTGGATAAGAGAAAATGAAACATATTCTGGGATATTTTTGTTTCTTCATTCTGTGCACTCAAGTTCAGGCCTTCTCCATGGAAGACCGGATAAGAAACGCCCTCGGGCCGGAAATTGGTACAAAGCGCGACAGTCTCATTGTCGGAATTTTCAATAAGGGTGAAGTCTCTTTCCTGTCTCTGGGTAAAAGTTCTCCTGACTCTTCAACTATTTTTGAGATTGCCTCTATTACGAAAACTTTTACTTCGCTCATGCTATCTATCGCTATCGAGAAGGGATATCTCCAACCCGATACGACTTTGGGAGAACTTCGAACAGAGTGGAAAAATGAAAAGCTTGGATCGATCACGCTTCTTGAGCTCGCCACTCACAGATCTGGTCTTGAAAGACTTCCTTGTGATTTTCACTATGAGGATATCGAGAATCCGTATGCTGATTATACGGAAGCTGAACTCATCGCGAGCATTACGGATAAGGTCATCGGTAACCAATCAGATTGCAAAATCCTTCCTCATCCGACAGAAACCATTAATTATTCAAACTGGGGCGCGGCCCTTCTTGGCAATGCAATTTCTGCTAAGGTTGGTTTAAGCTACGAGGAAATTCTCAAAGAATGGATCACTGGTCCCTTGGGAATGAATGATACAGTTGTATCTTTGTCTGAAGACCTGAAACATCGTTTGATCCAGGGATATCACAAGAATTTGAAGCGAGCCGGACATTGGTCTAGTCTTTCGATGTTTGGTAACGGTGCGATTCTTTCTTCAGCGAATGATATGATGATCTACGCACGTGCGATGTTAAGACCTGATGAAACGCCGTTTGCAAATGCGATCAGAAGAGTTCAGACCAATCAATATCAATATATCGCCTACAATTGGTATATGACTCCGGCAGGAAGTATCTGGCATGATGGACTCAATGGAGGCTACTCGAGCTTAATCAAGGCCTACATCCACAAAGACATGAGTGTCTTTGCTCTTTCAAATACAGAAAGAGAAATCAACTGCCTCATCGAGGCAGTTGAAGAAATTCCGTGTCAAATTCAGTGATCTAATTTTTCTTTGATGTACCAGCAGCAGTCAGAAAGAAAAGCATCCGTCTGTTCACTCGGATTCATTTGTTCAACTTTCTGGCAGACTTCTTTGGAAACCATCTCTGAACATCTCCCCGTGGCGAGATACACGCTGAGGATTTGTTCAACTCCTTCGGCAGCAAAGGCATTCAGAGAAAGGGTAGAGAATAAGAGAACTGAGAAGATCTTTTTCATGTGGGCTCCTTTTTTCGCGGGAAATTAACCTTAGCCGACAGAATTATCAAGGCTTCTTTCGATCTTGATAATGTCACACGCACCCATTTCCTGATCCACAGTGATTTGATAAACGCTGTCCTTGGCACCCACTTCAACGTCATAAACGTATTCAATAAGCCCGATGGTACCTGCATTTCTTCTGTCTGTTTGAATAACTGTCGCTCTGGTCTTTGAAGTCTGGATCGTCTGACCCGGACGATTCACTGCTGTGATGGCGTGTGCAGCTGCCTTCACTTCATTCACGCACTGGCGGCTGCCTGCGAATGCTGAAAGAGAAAGAAGCGAAGAAAGAACGATCAAAGAAAATTTCATAAAGACTCCTGTGTATTAGTGCTGACGATTTCTGATTTGATAGACAAGTTCATCACGAACGTTTTCACACTGCTTAATCATTTCTTCAGCAATGTGATGGTTCTGAATTTCCCCGTAAGGATTATTTTGAGGAAGTTTTGCTTTTGTTTCGTTAAATGCGAGCTTCGTGATCATCGATACCTGAGGCGCGCTCTTCGCAACTGTTTTCCAGCCTGTGCAGCTGTGACTCAGCCAACCCGTTTTATGACAAAGTCTTTTCTGATGAAAAACTACCGAAGTTCTCTTCGCTTTCACCATGAGAGTTGTTGTCATCGTCGGAACATTGGTGCCTTCGCCCACTGTCACGCAAGTTTTCACGCCGGTGACGAGGTCCCCGCTTTGAGTGATGTCCTGACTCTCTTCATAGGGAGTGGCATCGTAGGCAAAAGCAGAACCTGAAAGGAGAAGAATAAAGAATAAGAATTTCATACCTCGGATTATGGAGTCACATGGAAAGGGCAGGCCCGGAATTGAACGAATTACACTGGTGTATGAAGATCAGACAGCGTAACTGTGCGATCCCACAGATCAAGGAGCGCGGTCGGAAGTGGACTTTTGTCCCAGAAGATATTGTATTTCTTTTTGAGATCTTCATTTTTATCTGCAAACTCAAGTTTTTCCAGAAGCTCTTTATCTGAATAACAGTGCTCTCCTGCTTTCTTCTCAGCGTGGTGGGTATTGAACGCTAGACACCCGTAAGGCTTCACCTCACGTGGAAGGGGACAGCCGAGTTCCTTGAAACCAAAAAATGTACATGTATAAGTCTTGCGGAGAAACGACCGCTTTCCATTTCCCGGTGCATGATCGAGGCGATAAGTGCGCACTGTTTCTTCAAGCTTTTGCTTCAGCGTCTCATTCATCATGCCGTTTGCGCGAAGATAATGAACAAGCTCAAGCGCTTCCCACGGAGTGACCATCATGGAATTTGCCTCATAGGTGCAGCAAGTGCCCGCACATCCGGCGCAGGATATTCCCTTCGCTTCCGCGCGATCCATTTTCTCGATGAGTGCCTGTCTTCTCATAGACTGAACATAGTGGCGGGCTGGATTTTCGTCAAGCAGAGGTCTATATTCATTAGATGACTAACTTTCTCGAGACTGTTCTCTATTTCCTGGGTGCCGCCCTGATCATCGTTCCCATCTTTAACCGTCTGGGATTTGGTTCAGTTCTCGGGTACCTGATGGCGGGGATTATTGTGGGGCCGCAGGGTCTGGGAATGATCCGTCACGTGGAGGCAACCTTTCACTTTGCTGAGTATGGTGTGATCTTTCTTTTATTTATTATTGGTCTTGAGATTCGACCACAGAAACTCATCGAAATGAGAAAGCGGCTCGCCACACTCGGACTCTTTCAAGTGGCGCTCTGTTCACTCGTTCTCACTATCGCCGTCAAAACATTTATCGATCTTCCCTGGATGGTGGCATCCGTTGTCGGCTTCAGTCTTTCCTTATCATCGACAGCTTTCGCTCTTCAAACTCTCGAAGAGAGAAATGAATTTAAAACTGATCACGGACAAGCTGCCTTTACTATTCTTCTCACTCAGGATCTTCTCGCCATTCCCGTGCTCGCGATAGTTCCGATGATATGGCCGAAGGGTGGTGTGGAATCTTCAGGACCATTATGGCTCTTTCCTTTTGTGCTGATCGGTCTTTATGTCCTTTCAAGATTTTTTATTCGCCCTCTTTTCCGTCATCTCGCCGAAACTCACTCGCGTGAAATTTTTACGGTCTCTGCACTGTTCATCGTGCTTGGTGTTTCCGCGGTCATGATTAACATCGGGCTTTCCGCCGCTCTCGGCGCTTTCATCGCGGGCGTGTTTCTC
>JBJMLZ010000119.1:0-2508 GCA_045805035.1 Bacteriovoracaceae bacterium | reverse complement strand
GAACTTCCTGCCAATCAATATGTGAACCTTGAAGGAAAACAGTTCTCAAAATCCAAAGGTTGGTATGTGGACTCCGAAGAGGCCATTCAAACTTTCGGATCAGATGCCTTGAGATTTTATCTCACTTCGCTCATCCCTGAGACTGCGGACTCAAGCTTTACCTGGAAAGGTCTTGAACTCAAGATCAACTCGGAGCTCGCAAACAACATCGGCAACTTCATTAACCGCGCGATGAAATTCTCGGCCTCCAAATTTCCTGAGGGAATCAGCGCTGACAAATTCACGCCGTTCTTTGGTGAGCACATCAAGGAAGTGGAAACGTTCATCAAGGAATATCATGAGTTGCTTGATTCTTATCAGATCAAGCGCGGCCAGGAACATCTGATGGGCCTCGGCTCTAAGGTGAATCAATTCATCACCGAAAGGGCTCCGTGGACAGAATTCAAAACGGATCCGGAGAAGGCGAAGGAAACGATCGCGATCTCTGCTGCATACGTTCTGGTAATCGGAACGTTCTTTACGCCGTATCTTCCAACTCTCTCGAAATCGATTCTTTCCTATTTCGGCCTTACCGCTGAAAGTGATGTCGTGAAGAAAATCTATCAGGGTGATCTCAGTGCTCTGAAAACCTACTTTGCCAAAGACTGGAAGCTTCAGGTTGAGCCACAGGGACTTGTTCCGAAGATCGACCCGAAAGTGATTGAAGAGCTCGATAAAAAACTAAAAGAAAAGGCCTCAGTGTAAGAAGTACTTCTTCATTATCGGATATTTCCACAGAGGCTGGTTCTTCTTAAAGTATTCTCCGTGTGCAGTGGATCCGTTGAAGTCCGGAGTATTGAGATTTCCTTCGGTGATTTCCGCAGCGGGCGCCATCTTCACCAATTTATTTATTTTTTTAGCGAGTGAACGGACAACCATGTCGGGAGCAATTCCGTGAAGGAATCGTGCTGCCCACGCTGAGTATCCCACCATCGTATTGTTGCGAGGCCTTTGCATGACTCGTTTTACTTTCCTTGCAACTTTGAACGGATCAAAAACCGGGGGAACGGGTAAAAGTTTTTTCCCGAGATAATTTGCCGCGTGCTGGAGACCCGGTGTATCGATAAAGGCCGGATTGATATCTGCAATGCGAATGTCCGGATAGGCACTGAGTTCTCCGCGAAGTGCCCCTGAAAATCCACGAAGCCCAAATTTACTAGCGCTATAGCTTACGGCATAGGGATCCGGAACATATCCGCCCAGGGAAACCATATTGATGATCATGCCTTTCTTATTTTCTTTAAAGTGAGGAAGGACAGCGTAAGCTCCATACATGTAGGCAGTAAGATCGGTTTTAATCACTCGCTCATGCACCTCGAGAGGAATGTCATTGAATTTTCCGACCGCACCGACTCCGGCGTTATTGACCCAGTAGTCGATCTTGCCAAAAAAAGTAATTGCCTGATCCACGAGATTTTCCAGATGAGGATAAAGAGTGACATCAGCACGGACTGCGATCGCGCGGCCACCAAGATCTTCGCATTCACTTGCGAGTTCCTGGAGAAGAGCTTCGCGACGAGCGGCGAGTACAAGATTTGCGCCTTCCTTTGCAAGCGTGAGAGCAATGGCCTTGCCAATTCCACTTGAGGCACCGGTGATGACAATCGTTTTACCTTTCAGGTCAGTTTTCATAAATATCTCCTCCTGAAAGGCTAAGAAAGAGAAGAGGATCATTCAAATGAGTTTCAGCTGAAGAAATGAATGAGCAGATCAGTCGTTGTGATAACGCGGGTCGAGCTTCACTGTAGCAGAGTTTTTTGAAGAGAAATTATCAAGGACGGGTTGATCCCAGGTTTGAAGAATCTTTCCATTCGAAGAATCAACAATGGCGCGAAAACTTGATCGGTAACCTTTCACGTGCTCGAGTTTCACAATCACAGAATCTACTTTCACATCAACATTTCCCACTTTCCAATCCAGTGTTCCGACTTTTTCGATTTCCGCTTTTTTCAACTGTCCTCCACCTTGAGTGAAGAGAGTCTTTTCCAGCTGACTTTTCCACTGGGGAGTTGGTCCGGTCTTCGTGCTAACCGCAACACGATTTTGAACACCTGAAGGGACGCTCGCTGGCGTGCGGAAAAGGGGTCCTGAGAATGGTTTCTGAGAGACTACCGTTCTTACCGGATGAGCAGTCAAAAAGCGATTATTGCTTGTCCGACCGCTGAAAAACCAGTGTCCAAGAAGCCAACATGCAGGGATGGCCACCAAGGCCCATTTCTTGGCCTTAGTCATTTACGTCAAACTCAAAGTTGATGATCTTGTATGGCCTGTGACCATTTAGTTCGTAATCAAGATAATCGTCATTGGCATTGGCAGAATCAGAGTAACAGTCGGAGCAGTTACTGAAACGCGCACGCAGACGGCACCGGAATTTGGTACCCGGCGGAACCCATTTACTCACTTCGAGGAGCATCAGGTTACCGATGTTAAATTTTTTCTGATCCGCCGGCAGAGGTTGCACGACAGTCT
>JBJMLZ010000118.1:0-15955 GCA_045805035.1 Bacteriovoracaceae bacterium | reverse complement strand
TTTCTTCGCGAACGCTTCGAGATTGTATTTCGCGTACGGCATCGCCGGCATGAGCTCAATCAGCTCAGAAACCGACGCTTTCGTCGTCTTCATGATCTCGTTCATGCGCGCAAGGATCGGGAAGTTCGCAAAGTGCTCAGAACGCTTCTTGGCAAGGAAAGCATCGCGCTTACCAGCGTCGAACTTCTTCGCTTCGGTTTCAATTTTCATCCAGGCAGCACGGGCCTCTTTGATTTCCGGAGAAATGAAATCGGATTCGATCAAAAGCTCGCCGGTCGCAAATTCTTTCTGGCTCGCGGTGAGGAACTTATCTTTTTTCTTCAGCGATTCCTCGCCGAGGCCGAAGGTTTCAAACTTCAGTTCAGGGTGAACGGTATCCGGGTTAAAGAGCTTGGCGAACTCAATCGCCTTCTCCGAATTCTGGAGGCGCTCACGCACGATCGTCATGAACGAGTCGATCAGCTTCAGGATATTGTTGGCCGCTTTGCCGGTCACGAGTTCTCTCGGGAACTTCGCTTCGACCGAAGACTTCAGGATATTCAGGACAACCTGATACTCTTTGGTGAGGACCTTATTTGTTCCTGCCTTCTCCTCGCACAACGCTCTCAGGTCTTTCATGATCTTACGGTCATGCTTTCTGTGTTCATCAGTGTAGTTCTGATAAATGATGTCCATATCAAGGACAAGGAGCTCGTCCATCTTCTCGCGGAACCCGCGCGGAAGCTTGTTTCTTGATTCAAGCTTCTGGAGGTTCGTGACGAGATTGAGCTGGTTCAGGTTGACCTTGTCATAGTAGGCCGAAATCTCACGTGAGGCCTGTTTTGCCTCGAGGAGATCGATGATTTTGTAGACCGGCTCAATCGCCCGTGGATTCATGAACGAGAGAACTTCGCGACACTGAGTCTTGAGACAAAGCGCAAGGCCCAGGAGCACATAAGAGTCACCGGTTCCGTTACGGAGGTGATTACTGATTTCGGTCGTGAGACGCGACACCTGGATCATCTGTGCGGCAACGAACATCGGAAGGTGCGTCTGGAGCGGCACCGGAGATTTTGTCTTGATGAAATCAGCAGCAGAAACCGAGTCAGGAGATCCTACGTCATCCACCACCACAAACGGAGCGTAACCGCCGCCTTTGGATGTGTTCACGATCGAGCTCATCGGACCTTTTTCTTCCGGAGCATATCTCACGAGAGCATTGTGGGTCATCTTCGGAAGCGCCTTCGCTCCACCACCGTAGAATACCCACAAGCGGATATCGGCAGCGAGGTTCGCGAATCGCGTACCCTGTCTGTCTTTCATCGCCACCGGAATCCGCGCGATCTTTACGAGCTTCTGGTAAGCAAAATGAGACGGATCTTTTTTGATCATGGCGAGGACTTCTTTTTTCGCCTGATCATTCAAGGTCTTCATAATATAGATACCGGTACCACCCGAGAGGTTCGGTGCTTTCACCACCCATTCCTCAGGGTTCTCTTCGATAATCTTCACCGATTCTTTTTTCGGAGGAAGAGTTTCCGGAGGAGAAATCTGCGGCCCCTTCTTGTCCAGGCCGAGCTCTTTCAATTTCCCTGCGAAATATTTCGGAGCATATGTCGTGAGAGCAGCGAGGATGATTTTGTTATCAAGAATCCGGTTGAGGCCGCCCATGTAGATGCGGCGGTTAAGGATCGCATCGAGGAGACCCGGTACCGAATAATCCGACTGAAGCGGAATCGGTTTTCCGTGAACGTCAAGAACCAGCGGTGCTTCACCGTCTTTCCCGAGTTTCAGTGAGTCTCTGAGATAGATCGGCTCATTCGTGTCCGGATCACGGAGAATAATTCCCTTATCAATATCAAAGAGTGCCGAATCAGCATTAATGCGTGAGTAAATCGCAGTCACGATCGGATTCGAACCGTTGATTGTACGCAGGCGAATGTAACCTTTCTCATCCTGGAAGAGCTGGACCGGATCAGCGTACACGAGACCCGAGTAAGCGGCGAGGTTGTGAATTTCCGGAGCGGCACCATTCATGCCTCCCGGAGGAAGAACAACCTGGATACCGTCTTTAATTCCTGTCCAGTCTTCACCGAGGGACTTGTAGGTTTCTGCGAGCACCTGGAAGTGATCATTCGGCATGAGGCGACCGAGTGAATCCAGCACTTCAGGATTTTGTTCGTAGTGACCTTCAAGCACGTTCATGTTGTTCGAGGCACCTGATGGAGCGCCGGCGTTCAATTCAAGAATGCGGAACGGAAGGGCAGACGGAAGCTTGTCGTGTTTTTTAGATTTGAGAATTTCTTCGAAGTTCTTCGCCTGCTCGAGATAATCCTCGATCAGAACGAGATCAAGCCCGACGTTATCGAAGAACGGATACTTCTTCATGTTCGGGTGATGAAGCTGCGGGAAATAGTTCGGCGATTCCATGATCGCCTGAATGAAGATCTTTCTGATTTCATCCGGGAGTGATTTCACGAAACCCGAATCTTTCACGGATTTTGAGCCGTAGATATCCTGGATCACGCAACGAAGAGAAACCATCAGCACTTGCGCTGCTTTCTCGATCGTATTGAACACAGATTTTTGAAGCGGAACAATGGTCGTCGTACACGGAACGGTGAAGATTTTGTAATTTCCGTTCGCATCCGATTTCTGGAACGTGAGATCGCGTTTACGAATGAACTTGGTGAGATTCTGAGATTCTTTCAGGTGCACGGAAACTTCGCGGCCTAAAAGATTTTTCACGAGCGCTTTCGAGTGCATGTACGGAGCACGTTTTCTCTTGGATGAGAAAATGTAGTTGGCCACGTCCACTTTTACCGTTCCAATAAATCCGAGATTCGGGTTGTACGGCTCAAGCTTTCTGGATCCCCGTTTCACTTTGATCACTTTAACCTCACAGAAAATACAGACTTAAGTTTGATGTGGAGTTTAGCCTAAGAGAGTGCTGCTTTGCGTTGTATACGCCTGACTATGTAAAAACGACAAAGCAAACAGCTGCATCCCTGCCTCTGACCCGCGCGAGTAATTGCAAAACCGGTGACAGGTTCTCAAGTACGAGAAATAAACTACTTAAGTGGTGCGATCCGTTTTTTGTGTGACTATTTGACTAGCTTCTGGGCATTTTGGGACATTGCAAATCCCCAATATTAAAGGATTTTTTGTTGAGGGAAGGTGATGACGAACGTGCTTCCGCGGCCGTCTTTTGGGCGGTAATCCAGCTGGGCGCGATGGAGTTCGGCAATGCTTTGAACGATGGAAAGTCCGATTCCGGTCCCGGGAAGTGAGATTTCAGTCCCCCGGTTAAAGCGCCCTTGCGCGATCTTTTCCCACTCTTTCAGGGTCATGCCCGGGCCTTCATCGGAAACTGCGACTTCAATTTTTCCCGAGGCCTTCATCACGTCAATCGTGACGACCGTTTCTTCCGGCGAATATTTGATCGCATTTTCCAGGATGTTTTCAAACATCGCATCGAGCAGCTGGCGATCACCTTTCACGATGAGCGAATCAACGTCAAAAGAATCAGAAATATTGAATCGAATCGTGATTTTCTTTCCGCGCGCCAGAGCATTCAGGCGCGAAGTGGTGTGAAGAAGAATCTCGTCCACGCGCTGGGCGCGCATGATGAAGTTTTCGTGGCCGGCCTCCACACGGGAAATAAGCAGCATTTTTTTCACGAGATCAATGAGTCGCTCGAGTTCTTCGCGAAGGGAATGGCGGAAACGGGCGACTTCATCCGGAGTACGGTCATTCTTCGATTCAAGAAGATCAAGTTCACCTTTAATGATGGAAAGCGGAGTGTTCAGCTGGTGAGAGGCATTGGCGACAAAGTTTTCCTGCGCACGGAAAGATTTTTCCAGTCGCACGAGAAGATTATTGAAAGTGCGGGAGAGCTCGGACACTTCATCCTTCGTGTCGGTTTCGGGCACTCTTTGCGAAAGATTTTCGGCGGCAATCGAGCGGGCCGCATCGGTCAGGACTTTAATCGGCCGGAGCGCATTGCCCGCAAAAAGAAACGACAAAAGACTCGAGATCACAATGAGAAGTGGTATCGAGAGAAGATTGATGAGAATCAATTTTTGTTTTTGTTCTTTCAGGATCTGCGCGGGTGCCGCCACCTGGAGAATCTGCACGTGCCCTTCAGCATTGGTGAGCTTGATGTTCACCGCCCGGTATTCAATGTCACGATAAACCAGCGACAAAAAACGGTGAGTGTAGTCGGGACTCCGCGGAAGATCGGAACGATAGGGGATCACCATGTCCTGTGGTTTGTCGGCACTTCCTCCGACAACATTCCCTTCAATGGAACGAAGCACGTACACCGTGGAACCCAGTGAGAACGGAAAAAGTTTTCGTGATTCGTATTCCGAAATCTTCGGGCCCTTGTATCCGGGTGTGATGGTTTCGTTACTCGAGATATCCAGGCCAAAGTTCAGGAGAGCGGCGTCGAAGTCAGATCGCAGGAGATCGAGATATTGATTGGAGAGAATGAAAGCGAAGACACAGATGAAGAACCCGAAGAGCGTCGAGTAAATGAAAGTTAATCGGACACGTAATCCTCGGAGGGTGCGCTTCATTCCGTCTTTTGAAGAACGTAACCTTGACCGACAACGGTCTTAAGAATTTTTCTCGGGAACGGATTATCAATCTTCTTCCGGAGGTGATTGATGTACACGTCGATCACATTGGAGTCCGGATCAAATTCGGTGCCCCATACCTGACGGGCAATGGCGTTTCTGTCGACCACTTTATCCAGGTGGCGCATGAAAAACTCGAGGAGGGAAAATTCTTTTGTCGTGAGATCGATGCGAATGCCGTCACGGCTCACGGTGCGCGTGAGAAGATCCATCGTGAGTGAACCATTCTTCAGCGTCGACTTCGGATCGCCTTTTCTTCTCCCGAGAGCGCGGATGCGCGCGAGAAGTTCTTCAAGCTCAAAGGGTTTTGTGAGGTAATCATCCGCTCCGGCATCAAGGCCCGAGATTTTGTCATTCGTGGTAGAAAGAGCGGTGAGCATGAGAATGAATCCATTCCAGTTGCCGCTTCTGATTTCCTTGGCAAAATCAATGCCGTTTGTTCCCGGCAACATCACATCAAGAAGGATAAGATCAAACTTGTGTGAACGAAGAAGTGATCTGGCCGCATCCGGAGATTCCGCTGCTTCCACCGCGTATCCGGCGTTGGCGAGGCCCTCTTTTACGAGAGCGAGAACTTTCTTTTCGTCTTCTACGATGAGAATGTTTTGCATGGGAAAATCCTTTGAGTTGACCGAGAAATTCTATCACCTAGGTTTTGTACGCTACAAGTGAATTTCTGTTCATGTCCGAATGGAAAGCTCCGGTTACTTGCGGGAAAATTTACTCTGACACTCTGGAGCAACCATAGGTCGGATGCCTATAATATTTCATGGACAGGCACTTCCTGCTCTTCACACTCATTGGCGGACTGGTTCTCATCATCAGTGTTTTTGCCAGTAAAGCAACCTCCCGATTTGGTTTTCCTATCCTGCTCCTTTTCATTGGAGTGGGGATGCTTCTGGGAAGAGACGGTATCGGGCAAATTGCTTTTGATAACTACCGGTTGACTCATCTTTTTGGAACCGTTGCACTCATTTACATTCTGTTTGCCGGAGGACTTTCGAGTCTACCAAGTGTGATGAAACCAGTATGGAAAGAGGGAGTGACCCTGGCGACGGCAGGAGTATTCCTGACGGCACTTTTCATGACCGCTCTCATTCACTATACGATGCACTGGAACTGGCCCACTTCCGCGCTACTTTCCGCTGCGGTTTCCTCGACGGATGCAGCCGCGGTTTTCGGAATCCTTCGCACGCAGAAAAGCGAAGTGCGCGCGAGGCTTCGCGGTTTAGTAGAGCTGGAAAGTGGCTCGAACGATCCTATGTCCGTTATTCTCCTCCTTCTTCTCATGCAGTTTGCGCATTCGCCGGAGACGACGACGTTTCCGATGATCGCTGAAAAATTTTTCATCCAGATTGCGCTCGGTGGACTTGCCGGGTGGTTTCTGGGTCGCGCACTCGTGCGAATCATCAACTGGCTGAATCTTGATTTCGAAGGCCTCTATCCGGTTCTCACCATGGCCTCGGTGTTCTGTATTTATTCTTTATCCGAGTATTGTGGCGGCAATGGATTTCTCGCGGTGTTTGTCGCGGGCCAGGCGATGAGTGGTCTCAAATTTATTTCTAAAAAATCTCTTCTGGTTTTCCACGATGGTCTCTCGTGGCTCATGCAGGTGGGAATGTTTCTCATGCTCGGACTCCTGGTGAATCCGCGCGACCTTGGCGGCGTCGTTCTCCACGGTTCCGTGTTTGCGCTTGGTTTGATCTTCATTGTCAGGCCGATCGTTGTGTCGATATGTCTTGTGCCTTTTGGTCACCGGAACTGGCGCGATCTTGCCTTCATTTCCTGGGCGGGAATCAAGGGCGCGGTCGCGATTATTCTTGCTGCCTATCTTCTGATGGATAATGTTCAGCATGCGAAGGTGATGTTCAACGTGATTTTCTTCATCGTGATCATTTCGATGGCGCTTCAGGGTTCGACGATCTCAAGAGTGGCGAAGCTTTTGGGTGTGACGGATGAGAAGCCAAGGCCCCTCGCGGATCTCTGGCCCTATTCAGGCCCGCGAAAATCAAATGAGTTTATTGAATTTGAAGTGCCCGCAGATTCAAATCTCGTGGGTAAAATGATTTTTGAATTGAATCTTCCGGATGAGATCCTGGTTGTTCTCATTCACCGCGATGAAGATGATTTTATCCCGAAAGGCAGTACGGAAATCAGGGCGAACGACAGGGTGGTGTGCCTGATGAACCACCGGTTCGTACCGGATATTGTGCATTTATTGACGGGATAAAAAGATGGTAGCAGCGGGCAGAGTTGAACTGCCGACCCCAGCGTTATGAATGCTGTGCTCTCACCAACTGAGCTACGCTGCCCCATAAAATAGAGAGCTCATCTTAATGAAGGGGAAAGTTCTCGTCAAGCTTATCCCCGTAATTTAAAGTGTTTGACTGATGAAAAAAATAAGTCCGGTCGCCTACAAATCTCTCTTCTTAAAGCACTCGGAAAAATTCCTTCGGGCAGTCGCAACTTTGCGTGAGCTCGAAGAGTCTCATGCTGTTGCAGTTTCCGGGGGCCTCGACTCGATGACACTTTTGTGGTTTGCCCATCATCTGAGTATTGAAGGAATAATCGGTCCGGTGAGAGCGATCTTCATTCACCACAAGACGCGTTCAGGTCAGGATGAAGATCAGAAGGTCGTCGAAAAATTCTGTCGGGAAGAAGGGATTTCACTCACAGTTCTTGAAGCAGAAGGACTCTCAACCGGAGCGAATTTCGAGGGCCGGGCGCGCAAGATTCGTCGGGAACTCCTCCTTAACGAGTTGAGTCAAGGGGAACTCCTCTGGCTCGGGCATCACCTGAACGATTCCTACGAATGGGCGATCATGCAGAGAAATCGCAGCTCACGGATCAAGACCACGCTGGGTATCCCGGTGAGAAATGGAAGAATCATTCGTCCCTTTCTTTGTGTTTCCAGGAAACAAATCGAGCGGGTCGCAAAATTTGAAGGCATTCCTTTCCGCGAAGATCCGACCAACAATGACCTTCGTTATGACCGGAACTTTGTCCGGAAAAAAATTGTCGCTAATATCGCTAAACGCTATCCGAAATATCTCAAGCACTATGTGAATATCTCCAATGGCGCGGCGATGAACATGAACCAGAACATTCTCAGGAAAGGCTCGCTCACGGAAGTCTACGTCTATGAAGATGGAGCGGTTCTCGTGGGACAAAGGTTCGATGTCATTCAGATTCAGGAGCTCATGCATTCTTATTCAAGTGCTGATCGCGGAGAACTGGTGGGTCCCATCGGACGCATGCTCGATGCGATCCGGAACGGCAAGAAAGGTCCCTTCCAGTTCAGCGGCGGACTTGAGGCATATCACTCGCATCATCTCCTCATGATTTACCGGAAAGGAATGAAGAATAGCGATCACTCGATTGCGGAACTTCTTCGTTCGCTTTCTACAAACGTTCTGGAAAACATTGCGAGCTATTCACGTCCGGAGCTCGAGAATTCTTTCCGTCACTCCCTGAATAATCCTCATGCGATGTGCGACATGCCGGGACTTGTGCTCGTTCTTGAGAACAACAACATTTGTAAAACGCTCAACACTTCTGTTTTTGACGTGCGCTTTCCCGAGGTTTCGCGTGTGTGTCAGGAAAGAGGTTTAAGGTTTCTTACCTTCACCAAGTGTCTGGAGCGATGGAAGTCTCACCGAAAAAACTTGCCTGAAAGACTCCATCTTCTTCCGCTGTCTAACCTTTCAAATCTCTTTTCTTCCCAACAATAATTGCTCGTTCTATAATCATTGGTGCCCACTCCGGGCCAATTCGAAAAAGGTTCGCCAATGAGAAAACAACAAAAAACTCTTTTGCTTTGGATCGTTGTGATTCTGATCATGGCCTTCGTGATGAAGGTGCTTGAGCAGAAAACCGTCAGCGCAAAAAATATTAAATTCTCCCAGTTCATCACTGCGGTTGAAAGTGGCCACGTTCGTGAAGTCACTTTCCAGGGCGAGAATGTGATTCAGGGGAAATTCAAAGAGGGTTACGAAAACGGAACATACTTTGAAACGACTGGCGCCACTGGTGACGAGACGTTCAAAATCTTGCGTGAACATGGCATTACCCCCGATTACAAACGCGAAGAGAAACAAGGATTCCTCGCGACGTTGTTAATCAACTGGCTCCCGATGATTCTTCTTTTCTTGTTCTTCTTCTTTTTCCTGCGTCAGCTTCAGGCGGGCGGTGGCAAGGCGATGAGCTTCGGAAAATCCAAAGCGCGCATGCTCACGGAAAACGACAAGAAGGTGACGTTTGTTGACGTCGCCGGTGTGGAAGAGGCCAAAGAAGAACTCGTTGAGATCGTCGACTTCCTGAAAGATCCGAAGAAGTACACTTCTCTGGGCGGGAAAATTCCTAAGGGCTGTCTTCTTGTTGGCCCTCCGGGTACAGGTAAAACACTTCTTGCCCGCGCAGTCGCCGGTGAAGCAGGTGTTCCATTCTTCTCCATTTCTGGTTCAGACTTCGTAGAAATGTTCGTGGGTGTCGGTGCCTCTCGTGTGCGCGATCTCTTTGAACAGGGTAAAAAACACGCTCCATGTATCATCTTCATCGATGAGATCGATGCCGTTGGCCGCCATCGTGGTGCCGGCATGGGCGGTGGTCATGATGAACGTGAACAAACATTGAACCAGCTCCTCGTAGAGATGGACGGTTTCGAAGGGAATGATGGCGTCATCATCATGGCAGCTACCAACCGCATCGACGTTCTCGATCCGGCCCTTCTTCGTCCAGGGCGCTTTGACCGTCGAGTGACGGTTGGCCGTCCGGACGTTCGCGGTCGTCATCAGATTCTTAAAGTGCACACTCGTAAAACTCCGCTCGCGGGAGACATTGATCTCGAAGTCATCGCCAAGGGCACACCTGGATTTACCGGTGCGGATCTCGCCAACCTCGTGAACGAAGCTGCCCTCCTTGCTGCACGAGACGGGAAGAAGGCGTTGGCGATGGTGGATTTTGAAAACGCTAAAGATAAAGTTCTTATGGGTGTTGCCCGTAAGTCGATGATGATCTCGGAAAAAGAGAAGCGTCTTACTGCTTATCACGAAGCTGGTCACACACTCGTTGGCATGAATCTTCCGCAGACTGATCCGATTCACAAAGTTTCGATCATTCCGCGCGGCCAGGCCCTTGGTGTGACTCAGACTCTTCCGAACGAAGATATGCTCAACCTCTCGAAAGAGAAGGGTGAGAATTTCATCTCATTCCTCATGGGCGGTCGAGTGGCGGAAGAAATCGTTTACGGTGAAATGACCAACGGTGCTTCCAACGATATTGAGCGCGCGACTGATCTCGCCCGCAATATGGTTTGTCACTGGGGTATGTCGGAGAAACTCGGGCCGATCAACTATGCCAAACAAAACCAGGGCATGATGTATGGCGGAGAATCCGTGTCGTTCTCGGATGAAACTTCACGCAAGATCGACATGGAGATCGCAAACTTCGTTTCTAAGAACTACGATATCGCAAAGGACATTCTGAATAAGAACATCGAAGCTCTTCATCGTGTTGCGGAAGCTCTCGTGGTCTGGGAAACGCTTGATGCAGAACAGATTCGTGACATCGTCGCTGGCAAAGATATTGGTAAGCCGGTGATGACGAAGAAGCCGACGGATACGACGACTCCTCCTGCCGGAACCGCTCCTGCCACTGGCGGCGGTATCTTCGGTGCCAAACCAACTCCAGCTTAATTTAAAAAAGATGGGGGTGATAAATATCACCCCCAATTCTTTTTCCGATGGGGGAGAGTACGATCTTTCCCGCTTGTCTATTCCACTTGATGCCTGGGACGTGGGTGCGGAATCTACGGCACCAATGAATGAGTCTATTTCGGCTGATGAAGAGTGGAAGAGATTTGAACCTCATCTCGATGTACTGATGAAAGTTCCGATGCTCTCAGTAGATACTTATCACCCGGAGACCATTTATCGGTTCGCGAATTTACGGAACAATCTCATCTGGAACGATGTCTCCGGAAAGTTTGATGATCACGTCACGAACTTTCTGGCGCTCGATAAATCTTTTCATTATGTTTTTTGTCACAATCTTTGTCCTTCGCGCGAGCTCGCCGGAAAACACATGGATTATGTGAAAGGCACGACGATGGAAACGTTGGTGGATTATTTTCGCGGCTTCAGACATCCGCGGGTGATTCATGATCCATGTTTAGGATTTTCTAAGACGTATGAAGAGAACTGGATGATCCTCGAAAATTTCGGCGAGCTCCAGAGAAGAGTAGGACATGACCGGTGGCTCGTGGGATTTTCGCGGAAGTCCTTTTTGCGGAAAAAGTTTGGAATTGAAATGGCAGAGAGAGATCTTCTTGATCAAAAACACATGGAAGTTTTGTCAGAAGTCCTGGCCGATATGAGCGGGGAAGTGTGGGTGAGGACTCACCGGCCGGATCTTCTTTAGTATAAATCTTCAAGAGCGTTTTCCACCTCCTGATATTCCGTAGGAAACTCATCATCAAAACTTGCATCCAGAGATTCTTCCGCCTGAACCAGCGATTCATATTTCACCCGCTGATTCACCACGACTAAAGTGAGAGAAGCGGCAAGAAGGCCTGAGGCCGCAACACCCACGATCCAACTTTTTTTCCGAGGAAGCTCGAGTGTCTTCAACGCTGCCGCTGGTTGTGGAGCATGCTGTTTCATGAATTCTTCAAATTTATCTGTCATACATCAAAACCTTTCTTCAAAAGTTTTTCTCTTAGTTCTTTTCTCGCCTCAAACAATTTCGACTTCACGGTTCCTGCCGGGGTCTTCAACACTTCCGAGATTTCTTCGACTGAGAGCCCTTCATAATAATGAAAGACTAAAATCTCTCGGTCCTCGACATCAATCTCCAGTAATCCTTCGCGAACTGCTCTTCTTTCCGGTGACAAGAGTTCCACATAATCTTCTTCAATCGCCGGCGCTCTCTTGTGTGACCGGAGATAATCGCGCGCGCAGTTGAGTCCGATCTGATAAAGCCAGGTGGAGAGTTTACTCTTATTCATAAAGAGGGGAAGCTTGGCCCATGCCCGGAGATACGCTTCCTGCGTGAGCTCCGCTGCAATTGCCTCGCTTCCCACCATGCCCTCAATAGCGCGTTTCAGTTTGCGTCCGTGCGAATCGTAGAGCGCGAGAAATTCCTGTTCCGTGGAACGGAAGATCACCAGTCTTTCCTTTTACCGTGCTTCCCATGCCAGCGTTTCATCATGCCATTGAACTTCGTGATCTGTTCGGGAGTGAGAATCGCGCGCTTCTGAAGCATATGTTCAAAGCGCTTTCTCTGAAACTCGTCTCTGAGTTTCATGAAGGCCTCAAACTTCGAACGAATCTCGTCGTTACCTGCGTTCGGATTAGCGACCGCGTCCCGGAAAGCTTTCTTACTTTCCTTGAACTTCGCTTTCAGCTCATGAACATCGCCCTTGTTCTTCTTGAGCTCCTTGAACTTTGCGACCTGCTCGTCGGTGAGATTGAGTTCTTTCTTAAACTCTTCACCACGCTGCTGGTCCTTGCTCTTCGAGCCCATCGCAAATGATTGCGAGGTCACCAGTAACAATGAGAGGAAAATCATTTTCATAAAATCTCCTTGTGTCTCCTGTCTATAAGACGAGGGACGCCCGGAAAAGGTTGGAAGATTCTCTGATTATCTATGAATTTTGAGGATTTTTGAAGAGTTGCGACAGCGTTCCAGCACACCTGAGATTTCTCAGGTGTGCTGGAACCTATCTATTTCTTTCGGTATTCGATTTCTGCGCGGAGCTCATCTTCTTTTTCGAGGCGCTGGAGGTCGATCGTGAGATTTGCACCGTTGCCGCTGGAATAGCCTTTTTTCACGCCGTCCTTGAAGGTCGTACAGTTTTTCTGGAGATTATTTTTCTGCGCACACTCAACCAGATAATGTGAGTTGTGGTTCGTGGTGAGATCGAGATCTGCGGCATCGAGAAGACGTCGATTACTCTCCGTCGCTGCCTCGATAGAAATAAAGTATGCGCCGTCATCACTCCACACGCGGAAGTCGGAAAATTTATACTTACAGATGTCCTGCTTTTTTGGTGATGTCGTGATCTCAAGAACGACCGAGTGGTCACCGACCGAGACGATCTTCGGTTGAATGGTTTGTTTTCTCGGAGCAGACCACGGCTGAGGAGTGAGGCCTCGCTCTTCACAGAAAACATTCGTCGATTCAAAGACCACGTCTCCTGGAAGCTTTAGTTTTGAGAGGTGTTCCGCACTTAAAGTGAGGAGTACCGTGCCCGCAAACGCAAACTGCGGAAGAACGAGAAGGAGAAAGAAGAAAGACTTCATAGAAAACTCCTGATCCATTTGAGGCTTTGTTTAGCGAGATCGATGCCAAGTTGAGGGCCCTTAATTTCGATCTGACTAAGGAGAAGCTTTGCACCTGTCAAAAGTTTAGACATATAATGAAATCATGCGACTCGCAGGACTCGTTCTCGAAACCGAACACTTTGAAGACTATCTTTCGTTCCTCACGGAAGTGCTGGAACTCGAGCTCGCTCATCTGGCCGATGATCGAATGGTGCTTGAGCTCCAGGGAACGTGGATGGAAATATGCAAATCTGCCGGCGCTCCGAAGCAGAATGAACTCACGATGCGTTTTCTCATGGCACCGGAAGAGTATGAAGAGCTGGTTAATAAAATTTCGTTTTTCTACTACCGGAAAGGCGAATCTGGTTTTCAAGTGCGCGCTCTCGACGGAAATCAATGTCGACTCATCGATCCAGATGGACGTGCGTGGTGCTTCTCACACGCACTGACTATTTCACCGCAAAATACGGTAGCGATTTTGTAAGAAAGTTTTTCTTTACTGTTTTACTCAAGTTTTATTGAATTGAGCTCTCGAGGCACCTCCAATTTATTTGGAAAAGGAATTCCCCCTATGAAGAAGCTCATTTTCATCTCAACCCTTTGTCTTTCTGCCCAGGCATTCGCTAGCAATCCTTCTATCGAAGTGATCTACGGTGATGACAATCGTAAGGACGTTTTTGAGTCGAGAGATTCGGCGATGGTGGAACTTTCCAAGTCGACGGCGGCCATGATCGGTGGAGATCAGCTCTCAACTGCGAATGGAATTGTCACAATTCAAGGTGAGACTCTCGAATCCCGCGGTGTTTGTGCGGATGAGCGCTTCGCCCAGCAAATGACAGCGGCAATGTGTTCGGGCTTCCTCGTTTCTGACAATGTTCTCGTGACAGCGGGCCACTGCATTAAGAATGACGCAGATTGCGCAAGCTACAAATGGGTCTTCGACTATAAGATGGACCACGATAAGCAAGACTCGATGACAGTTCCTGCTTCGAGCGTTTACGGCTGTAGCAAAATCATCTCTCGCACTCTCGATCAGCTCTCAAAAGATGATTACGCCGTGATTCAGCTTGATCGCAAGGTCACTGACCGTCGTCCGCTTCACTTCCGTCGCTCGGGCAATATCAATGTTGGCGACGCGGTTGTTGTGATCGGCCACCCATCAGGGCTCCCGACGAAAATTGCTGACGGCGCGAATGTTCGTTCACGCAACACGAAGTTTTTCCAGGCCAACCTCGACACATACGGCGGGAACTCTGGTTCTGCGGTTTTCAACCAGAAGACTGGTGACGTAGAAGGCATTCTTGTTCGCGGCGAAAATGACTATGTTCAGTCAGATCGTGGCTGCATGGTTTCTAACAGATGTCCTGCCGACGGTTGCCGTGGCGAAGACGTGACTTACATCACGAACATCAAAGCGCTTCAGAACCTTTAAGATTTTTAATTCCAACTTTCTCTTACGGCCTCGCGAAAGCGGGGCCTTTTTATTTGTCAGACCCTTCGCAATACCGAGACAATTTTCCCAATCAAACGATCCTTATGGATAAGGAGCCTCTATGAAATGGATTTCAATTGCCGTTCTCGCCTCTATTGCATTCTCGGCAAATGCAGCAACCATCGCAGTGATTGATTCGGGCCTTGATTACAAGCACGAGTTCATCGTTCCGAATCTCTGGACTAACCCGAACGAAGTTTACGATCGCCGTGATAACGACGGAAACGGTTACCAGGACGACGTGAACGGCTGGAACTTTGCTGAGCAAAACGGCCAGATCATCGACTACAGCTACCTCGGAACTTTCTCTCCGGATTGCACGAAGTACTTCGACATCCAGGGGAAATATTTCCTTCACCTCGCGACGGAAGAAGAAATCGCGTGGATCAAAGCAAAAGTTGCGGATCCAAAGTTCATCAAGGAGATGGGGAAGTTTGGTAACTTCGTTCACGGCACTCACGTTGCCGGGATCACCATCAAGGGAACTCAGAACCACGTGATGGGCATGAAACTTATCCCGACTGAAGTGAAGCCTTTCATTGAACGCCTGCGCGGAAAATCTTCTGAGAAAGCTGATCGCTGGCAACTTCTCGCCACTGTGTTTGATCAGCTCGCAGCTGCTCAGATGGGCCAGCTCGCAGAGATCGCTCGTCTCGTTGCTTTCCACCACGGTGACGTTGCCAATGGTTCATTCGGCACAGGCTTCAAGAACGTGAAGATGATCACTGATAACGCTTACAAAATCCTCTTCATGAAAAAGCCAACTCCGGAAGATTCGGATAAAGCTGCTGGCATGCTCATCAGCGCGATGGTGAAAAACGGTCAGACCTTCGTTGGTGCTGCTCCGGATACACTTTTCGTATTCGCTGCGGGTAACGATGGTATGAACAACGACCTCTACGGAACTTCACCAGCGAACATCAAAGCTGACAACGTGATCACTGTAGGTGCCACTTACAAGAATGAATTCTTCGCTCCATTTTCAAACTTCGGAACAAAAATGGTTGATGTCGCTGCTCCGGGCATGCTCATCCGTTCATCAGTTCCAGGCAACGAGTACCTCGAAGTTTCTGGTACATCTCAGGCATCTCCATATGTGGCAAACGTTGCGGGCCAGGTGAAAGCTGCTAACCCAGCTCTCAAGCCGGTTGAGATCAGAAAGATCATCATGGGCACAGTTGACCTCAAAGGCTTCCTCACTGATAAAGTGGCCGCTGGTGGTATCGTGAATCCAGATCGCGCGCGCACTGCTGGCGAACTCACGAAGACCATGAAAGTGGAAGAGGCCATTTCACGTGCAAGATCTATGGTACGTGACATGGAAGTGAATCACACTGACGTCAATAAGAACGCTGTGGTTCCAATGGAAATGACTTCGACTCTTCGTTAATTCTTCTCTCTTAAGGGACTCCTTCGGGGGTCCCTTTTTTTTTGCCAGCTAATGTCAGAATCCTCCAAAGAAAATCCCGGAACTTAGATTTGCCAGTGCCAAAAAGCACTCGTTGTTACTTCTTACCAGGCCC
>JBJMLZ010000117.1:0-33571 GCA_045805035.1 Bacteriovoracaceae bacterium | reverse complement strand
TTAAGATAAGCAAGTAACTCATGAAGCTGGAGCGTAAGAAAATTTTCCTGAGGCATTGCCTGTATGTAACCATTCAAGCTGTCGATCACGATGACGTCGACCCCTCCATCGACGAGCTCGCGGATGAGACCTGCAAAAGCGCCTGGAGAAAGTTCCGCGGGATCAATTTTCTGCACATGCAGAAATCCCGATTTTATCGCAGGATCTATGTCCATGCCGGTCGACTTCGAACGCTTCCGGAGGTTGGCAATTGTCTCGTCAAAAACAAAGTAGGCCACTTTTTTATTTTGTTTCACTGCCGAGAGGGTATACAGCACACACATTGAAGATTTTCCGGTTCCCGCCGGACCAATGATAAGATTGGCAGTTCCCACATCAAGTCCATCCCCGAGAAGTTGATCCAGTTCCTTCACACCACTTGAAAGAACTCCTAGTGACATTTCATTTTCATGCATCGCCGAGATCATGCGCGGATGAATTTTGATTCCACCGGTAGTGATCTCGAAATCATGATAGCCGCCGATGAACTTCACTCCGCGAAGTTTGAGCACCCGGAGTTGTCTTCTTTCGCCACCGAATTCATGGTGAAGCCGCGTGAGCCGGATTACTCCGTGGGCAATACTCTGAACCTGAAGCTCGAGTGAGGTAACAGTTAAGTCATCAAGAAAAAATACAGTCGCACTTCTTTTTGCTAATGCTTGCTTAAGCGCCAGCACCTGTCTCCGGTAGCGAAGTGGATTTTCCGCCAAAAGGCGCATTTCAGAAACCGAATCAAACACAATCCTTTCCGGAGAAATCTCAGCAATCTTTTTCAGAAGGTTTTCTGTGATTTGATTGAGCTCCATCTCTGAAGGATGGAAGAGAGTTGTCGGCGATTTGGAAATCAGCTCTCTTTCAAGGCTCGAAAGATCGATCAGGTGAATTTTTTTAAGATCCCAATTGTGTGATTCTGCAACAGCGTAAAGCTCATCCTCAGTTTCAGAAAATGTGATGTAGAGAGCTTTCTCTCCACACTTCACACCTTCGAGAAGAAATTGCAGGGCCATTGTAGTTTTACCACTTCCGGGTTCGCCCTCCAGGACATAAAGCCTGTTTTTCGGGAGACCTTTCTGAAGGATAACATCAAGACCAGGGATACCAGTTTTACAGGAAGCAGTGACGTTCATACCAACTCCAGGGAAAAAAATTACAAATATAATATCAGGGAAAAAGCGAGTTGAAATGTAGTGTCACTTGCGTGTTGAGGATATGTCGCACACGTTAAGATTGAATTAATTTACGGACGATAAGTTCCCAAAAAATTATTCAGACAAAAACAGAGCTGAAGTGATTAAGCAATGTCATCCCGAGTCCGGAGAGAACCGGAATGGTGAGGTTATCATCGACATTGAACGCGGAGATCAGCTCAGACGATGAACCAATGATCCCCGAGATAATCGAGAACGTCAGAAGGTGTGTTCCGATCGTCGCGGTATTCATCGTATAGAAGAGGCAGATGAGATAGCAGGTGAAAAATCCTGCGACCGCGCCCTGGAGAGATTTATTCGGAAGAATCTTGTCCTTCCCGTAAAGCACGCCGAAGAATGATGAAATAGGATCCGAGAAAACCAGGAACATGATCGAGAGAATCGCGATGTTTCGGTCATAGAAGTAGAGAGCAAGCGAACACCCGAGCGCATAGAACGGGAGGCCCGACATTCCTTCTCTTTCTGAGCGGCGCATTAGTGGCCCCATCAGTTTCAGAACAATTCCGTTCATCGTCCGATTTCTTTTTCTCAGGAAATCCACCAGGAATCCTGCGAGAGCAATTCCCATAATAGCGTGGGCCCAATAGATTTGATCGTCGCCTGAGCGAAGGAAAGCGAAGAGACACAGAGAACCTGAGGAAATGTGCCAGAGCTTACGTAAAATGTGTAAATCTGAACGCTTGTGCAGGACTTGCTCAAACGATGAATCGTAATTTTGTGACTGAGAAACCTTCAAATCTCCTCCGGGAGATAAATAGATTTGGTCGATTTATTCTAAAGACGTCTTTCCAATTTAAAGGAAAGTTCATCACGAGTCTACCCTTTGGTCGAAAAAGGGCCGTAAGAAACTTCATATCCCGGGGAAATCACTCGAAAGATTCCTTTCCAAAGCCGTTCTCTGCTTCATATAATTTTGCTTAACAGAACAGGAATCAAGGAAATGATGAATAGTGAAGCTCATGCAGAGCCCGCTCTCTCCACCAAAAAAGTGTGGGCGATCGGTGGCGGTAAAGGTGGAGTCGGGAAATCTCTCGTCTCCGCGAATGTCGCAATCTGTCTGGCCCTCATGGGGAACAAAGTCGTCGCAGTTGATCTCGATCTCGGTGGCGCCAATCTTCACACGTGTCTCGGCCTTCCGATTCCTTCCGTCACTCTTTCTGATTACGTCTCAAAGAAAGTAACAAACTTCGAAGACCTTCTCGTCTCCACTCCGATCTCAAACTTGAAGATCATCAGTGGCGCGCAAGATGAGCTTGGGATGGCGAACCTCAAGCACATGCATAAGAACGCGATCATCCGAAAGCTTCATGAGCTGGATGCTGATTACATTCTCTTCGATCTCGGTGCGGGTACGGCTTTCAACACGATCGATTTCTTCATCACTGCCGATAAAGGAATTCTCGTCGTCCTTCCTGAGCCAACATCGATTGAGAACACTTATCGCTTTATCAAATCAGTTTTCTATCGCCGTCTCAAGATGGTTGATGGCATCGGTGATATCGAGCAGCTCATCAACGATACGATGAATGCGAAGGTGACTGCGGGCCAGACTTCTCCTGCGGATCTCATGAAGAAAATTTCTGAGATCAATCCGGAGATCGGTTTCCGCGTGCGCCAGGAAATGGCCAGCTTCCGTCCAAACCTCATCATCAACCAGGTTCGCTCACAAGCGGATATTGATATCGGTTACTCCATCCAGAGCATTTGTCGTAAGTACTTCGGCATCGAGACGGTTTTCCCGGGTTACCTCGATTACGATCAGTCAGTCTGGCAAAGCGTGAGAAAGAGAAAGCCTCTTCTCATTGAGTATCCGAATTCCAAACTGGTGAACAACTTCGACCGGATCGTGAACAAGCTCATCGAGTCCTGAGGATAAGCATGGAAGCAGAGAAAAAAAATTACTACGACGTCCTCGAGATCGAAACCAACGCTACTCCTGGGCAGATTGAAAGCGCTTATGTGCGCGCGAAGAATGCCTACTCTGGCGACAGCGTTGCTCTTTACTCACTCATGACCCGTGAAGAATGCAATGAAGTTCTCGGACAAATCGAGGAAGCCTATTCGGTTCTCGGTTTCCCGGAAAAGAGACGCGAGTACGATCGTCTCCGTGGCTTTAATAAGACGGGAGTTGCTCATGTGTACGAGCTCGATTCCGCCCGGGCCAATCCGGTGAAAGAAGTTCAGAAAGATGCGATTCAATACGAAGATTTCGGTTCCAACCTCATCGAAGCTAAAGTTTCCAAGATCACCGCTCAGAAAAAGTTCGGCCTTGAGTATGAAGAGAACGCTGAGATGGAATCCCGCATCCGCGATTGCAATGATTTCACGGGTAAATTCCTGAAAGAAATCCGCGAATACAGAAACGTCACCATGGATCGCATGGCAGAGATGACAAGAATCTCGAAGACTCATCTCACCGCGATGGAAAACGAAGATGTTCCTAAACTTCCGGCGGATGTTTACGTGCGCGGTTACGTTTATCAATACGCCAAAGTTCTGAAGCTCAACCCGGACCAGGTCGCGACATCATTCATGCTTCACTTTAAGAAGCTCAAGATGAAGTAATGGAGACGGAGTCGTCTTCTGACTCCGACTTTGAAATCACGGTCACCGAACTTGATCGTGAGGAATTCAAGCGTCTCGATGTTTTTCTCGCCAAGCGCCTCCCGCAATTTTCCCGCTCCACGATCAAAAGACTCTTTGAAGACGAAGAAATCTCCTCGGAGACGGTGAAACTTTCGCTGAATAAAATGCCCCCGGCAGGAACCGTAATCGAAGTCGAAGTTCCTCCACCGGTACCCACGGATCTGGTGGCGGAAAATATCCCTCTCGAAATTCTTTTTGAAGATTCGCATCTCATCATCATCAATAAGCCAGCAGGTCTCGTGGTCCATCCCGCGCCGGGGCACTACACGGGCACGCTGGTGAACGCGATTCTCTATCACTGCCCGGATCTCAAGGGCATTGGCGCGGAAAAGCGTCCGGGCATTGTTCATCGCTTAGACATGGGAACCTCAGGTGTGATGGTCGTGGCGAAGGAACAAAAAACTCATGAGGCACTCGTCGGTCTTTTTTCGGCCCACGACATCGAAAGAAAATATGAAGCGTTGGTTCTCGGTACCCCCCGCGATCTTTCGGGGAAGATTGAAACCACCATCGGACGCCATCCGCAGAACCGCCTGAAGATGATGGCGAACGTAAAAAACGGCAAGCGCGCGGTCACTCACTTCTCTGTCCTTCAGAAATTTGATGGTTGCTCACACCTGGAGTTCCGCCTCGAGACCGGTCGCACGCATCAAATCCGCGTTCACGCTTCTTCCATTCTCCAGACCCCGATTCTTTGCGATCCGCTCTATGGCGCAGGCGAATCCAACCTGAAAAAACTGTCTGAAGACATCAGGAAAAAACTCACGGGATATCCCTACCAGCTTCTTCACGCGAAAGTTCTCGGCTTCAAGCATCCCGTCACCGGAGAATCGCTTCACTTCACATCTCCTCCTCCCTCGATCTTTCAGGATGTGTTACAATCGCTCCATGGACATTCAGTATAGAGAAGGCCTTAATCGCGGACGCTTTGAGACGTGGACTGAAAAACCGGAGATGGATTTTCTTTCGGTGAAACAAGTTCATGGTACAGATATTGTGGGCCCGGAAACTTTACCGGCAGATGCCGATGGTCTCATGGTTTCCTGGGAAGAATTCAATCGTCCCCTCGCGATCAAGACCGCCGACTGTATGCCGATCGTGATTGAAGGCGAAACCGGCGTCGTGTTCCTGCACGCTGGCTGGCGCGGGCTTGCAAACGGAATTCTCAAAAAACCGGAAGTGTCACTGATCAAACCTCAGCGCGTGTTCATCGGCCCATCGATCCACGAGTGTTGCTTTGAAGTGTCCGCTGACTTCAAAGAAAACTTTCCCGACAGTCCGTTCTTCAAAAAAAACGCCCACAAGTATTTTTTTGATCTTCAACAGGAAGCGCGACGGCAGTTCCGCGAGCTCTTCCCGAATCTTCTGATCGAGATCGCTCCTGTCTGCACCTCGTGTCGCAAGGACTTCCATAGCTGGCGCAGGGACAAGAACCAAAACCGAAACTGGAATTTGTACATCAAAGGATAATCATGGAAAACAATCAGAAATCCCTCACGATGAACGGGATCACGGCAACGAATTTCATTTTCATCATCAACGCTCTGATCATGATGGGCGTTTCCGTTTACCTCACGAGCCACTATTACGAGACCGTTTATCCGACTTCACTTGGCGGCCCGAAAAGCCTTTGTGACATTTCCAATTTCTTCAACTGCGATACCGCGACGATGTCTAAGCTCTCGAACATCGCCGGGGTTCCGATTTCTTACTTCGGCATTGTCGTCGGGATGCTTTTCTCGATTGCCGCTCTGATGCCGTCACATGCTCTCGAGAAAACTGCGAGCGCAGTTTCCAAATACAACTTCATCGGTTGCGTTTGTCTCTTCCTCTACTCTCTCCTCGTTCTCGGAAGCCTCTGTCCTTTCTGCACAGTTTATTATGTGCTCTCAGGCATTGCTGCTTTCCTTCTCTATAAGTACGGCGAGAACTCCTGGGTTCCCGATACGAAATCCACTGCTCTTTGGGGCGTGATTCTTCTTCTTGGCGCTGGCGTCTTCTATTCCAACTCGGCGAAGAAGTCAGACGAGCAATCAAAGATGTCCAAGAGCATCGTTGATCAATACCGCGCACTTCCTTCACTCGGAGAACCAGACCAGGAATCCCCTTACAAAATTCACATGGGTGCTGCGAACTGGATGGACGCTCCGATCCGCATGGTCATCTTCTCTGATTTCGAGTGTCCGTTCTGTAAACTTGTCTCTGAGCAGGTTCCTGACTTCATTCGCCGCTATAAGGATAAAATTAATATCCAGTACATGTTCTACCCGCTCGATAATAAGTGTAACCCGAACATGGAACGCCCGATGCACCGGAGCGCTTGCGACGCCGCATCGGTCGCTGCGTGCGATGAGAAACAGTTCGCGGAAGTGCATGATGAGATTTTCGCTCACCAGGATAAGCTCGGTGAAGGCGCCCTTCAGGACATCATGAAAAAACATAATCTCAAAAATTGTATCGATAACCCTGAGCTGAAGAATAAAATCATTGCCACGATCAACCAGGGTACGAAGTACAACCTCAAGTCGACTCCGACGATCATCCTGAACGGTAAAAAAATCGAAGGATCGATTCCGTCGCCGCAGTTCTTCGCGATCATGGATGACATCCTCGCGAATCAGGGAAAATAATGTTCATTGAAACCCATTGCCATCTGGATTACCTGAAAGATCTTCCCCTCGAGGAAATCCGGAAGAAAATCCAGGAGGCAGGGATCACAAAAGTTGTCACGATCGGAGTAGACCCGGGCAACCTCGATAAAGTCAAAGAGCTCGCGAACACTTATCCTGAGATATATTACTCACAGGGGATTCACCCTCACGACGCCAAAGACGCAACTGATGTGGAATTCAATAAAATCATCGAGAGTTCAAAAGACCCTAAGATGATCGCGGTGGGAGAGATCGGTCTGGACTATCACTACAACAACTCTCCCCAGGAAGATCAGAAGCGCGCCTTTGAAATGCAACTACAGATCGCCTGCGATCATGACCTTCCCGTCATCATCCACACACGCGATGCGGACGAAGACACGAAAGCGATCCTCAGAAATTTTTCTACGAAGTTAAAAAGAAAAGGCGTGATCCACAGTTTTACTTCAAGCAAAGAACTTGCTGAGTTCGTTCTCGCGGAGGGTTTTTACATCGGCTTCAATGGAATTATTACTTTCAAGAAAGCGGAGAATGTTCAGGAAGTGGTAAAGATCACACCCGCGGACCGTATTCTCTTTGAAACGGATTCTCCGTTTCTCACTCCGGTGCCACATCGGGGTAAAGAAAATGCTCCGTACTATCTTCCGTTTGTGGCGGCAAAAGTGGCGGAGCTGAAAGGCGCAGACCTCGAGACCCTGAAAAGTCAGGTCTATCAGAATTCCCTTCGTTGCTTCCCTAAACTCACTGAATAATTTTCAGGAATCTATGGAGAAGCGGATCCTGCGGGAATTGCCCGAGGAGAAACTCCTTCATCTCGCTTTGTGAGATCTCCAGAAGCTCCATTCTCTCAGGTGGCACATGCTCAGGCAGGCGCCCACCCTCACGACAGAAATAGATCTCGAGGACCCTGTATCTTTCATGTCGTGTGAGAATTTCTTTCACTCTTTTGACTCGTTCTTGTCCATCCGGGGACTGCATTAGTGTTTCCATGGGATAGCATTCTGGCAAAAGACCTAACGGGCCGGAAAGCGATGTCAAAAAATGTCAGGTGCGCTCAGTCTTCGACTTTAACGTTAGCTAACATCTTGCCAAGACTCGTTTTGGGCTCAGCACGATGAGTTTGTGCCTTTAGATTAGCTTGCGGATGAGAGGAAGTATTAGGTTTCTCCTCTGGGGAATCATCCGCGACATACTCCGGATAGAACGGCAGGTCACCCTTATAGACGATCCGATCAAGGTGCTTCACATAGCCCGACCAGTGGCCCGTCTGTGAGTCCGTCTTCTTGATGATCTCCATCGATCCCATCTTCGAGTCCATGAGATCGATCAAGTGAACAAGAAACGCCTCAGAGGTCTGCGGAATTTTCGGAGAGCCGTATTCATACTCGCCGTGATGAGCGAGGAGAATGTGTTTCAGATGCATTTTCGTGTAGTGAGGGAAATTTTTGATCCGGTAGCTGAAGCGATCAACGATCTCGAGTCCCTTCACCAGATGCCCGACAAGTTTTCCTTCTTCAGTGTACTCAACATTGATTCCGTCGGTGAGTTCATAGATTTTACAGAGGTCATGAAGAATACAACCCGCGACCACATAGTTTTCATTCACGTGGTAGTGCTTTGAGAGATGAAGCGCAAGCTCTGAACACGAAAGAATGTGCTCAATCAGTCCTGACTTGTAAGCGTGATGAATGGACTTCCCTGCCTGCCAGGTCTTGAGACGACGAGCGATCTCGGGATCAGTCGTGATATTTTTCAGGAGGTCGCGGATATAAACGTCACTAAGACCATCGATGATTCCCAGAAGTTTTTTGTACATGACCTCCGGATCAATTTTCGCCTTCATCTGAAAGTCATCCAGGTTCACTGATCCATCAGTCACTTTTTCAATGTGATTAATGATGAATTGCTTTCTGCCCTGATAGAAGTTGAGCTTTCCCTTCACGCGGACGAAATCGTTTTTCAGGATGTTTTTTTCGACATCGGCAGAATAATTCCAGAGTCTCGATTCGAGATCGCCGGTTGAATCCGTGAGAATGACGTTAAAATATTTCTTCCCACTCTTGTCCTCGAGACAATTGATGATTTTCACAAGGAAGACCGACTCAATTTCTTCTTTTCCATGGAGTTCAGAAACAAATAACTTCTTCATGTGGGAGTGCTCGCGTTAAGTGATGAAAATAAGGTTTACCTTCTACCGTGATTTCAGGGAATCCGCTACACAAACCTTCATCACGGGAGTACATTCTAACCGCTTAGAATGTCTTCGTTTTTGAACCATTTTTGATATCACGTCGGTGACAATAGGAGTCTTATGAAAACAGTGAAAGTTGGAATCAATGGTGTTGGAAGAATCGGAAGAACGATCCTTCGTGCTTACTTCAATCGCATCCTGGCCAATGCCAATACGAATATCGAAGTTGTGGCCGTGAACAACCCCGGCGATCCAAAACCATATGTGCATCTACTGAAGCACGATTCTCTTCACGGAGCTTTGAAAGGTGATTTCGGCTTCGATCAGGAATCACGCACGCTTCATTATAACGGAAGAAAAATCAAATTCTTCTCCGAGAAAGATCCTGCGGTTCTTGATTGGTCATCAGTTGGTGCAGAAGTTGTGATCGACTGTACTGGTATCTTCAAGGATAAAGCTAAGCTCGGTCTTCACATGAGAGGCACAGTGAAAAAGGTGATCATGTGTGCTCCGGGGAAAGACCTCGACGGAACTTTCGTGATGGGTATCAACAACGATAAATACGATAATTCTAAACACCACATCATCTCGAACGCTTCATGTACCACCAACTGTCTGGCGCCGCTGGTGAAAGTTCTCATTGAGAACTTCGGTATCGTAAATGGTCTCATGACAACCGTTCATTCCTATACTTCTGACCAGAATCTTCTCGATAACGCTCACGATGATCTTCGTCGTGCTCGTGCGGCGAACCTTTCCATGATTCCAACTTCAACTGGTGCCGCGAAAGCTCTCGGCGAAGTGATCCCGGAAGTGAAAGGGAAACTTGATGGCTACGCGGTTCGCGTTCCGACTCCGGATGTTTCGATGGTGGATCTCACCGTAGTGCTTGAGAAGAAAGCAACCAAAGAAGAAATCAATGCAGCGATGAAGAAAGCTTCCGAATCAAATCTCAAAGGGATTCTTGGTTACACCGAAGAAGAACTCGTTTCGATGGACTTCATGGGAACAACTGAGTCTTCCATCTTTGATTCAAAACTCACGAACGTGATTGGTAACACTGCTAAGATCGTGAGCTGGTATGACAACGAAGTCGGATTTTCAAACCGCGTGATCGATCTGGCGAACTTCATCGGACAAAAACTCTAAGGAAGACTTATGCAACTCAAGTCACTTCAGGACGCTGATCTCAAGGGGAAAAAAGTCGTCGCTCGTTTCGACTTCAACGTTCCTCTCACGAAGACTGAACCGCGGACCATCACCGATGCTTCACGGATCGACATGGCGATTCCCACAATCCGCCTGATCCTTGAAAAAGGCGCTTCAAAGCTCACGATGATCAGTCACCTCGGTCGTCCGGATGGACAACCGAATCCGAAGTACTCACTTGAGCCGGTGGCAAAATATCTCGCGGAAAAACTTGGAAGGGATGTGATCCTTTCCGAGAGTCCAGTGGATAACGGAGTGAAGAATCTCCTGCAACTTCCCGAAACAAAAATCGTTCTCCTTGAAAACATCCGCTTCGATGCGGGGGAAGAGAAGAATGATATGGAACTTGCGGAAAAACTTTCTCAATACGGAGAGATTTATGTGAATGACGCCTTCGGTGCTGCTCACAGAAAACACTCCTCCACTTATGCGATCAATGCTTTTTTCAAGAACCGCGCCTATGCGGGTCTACTCATGAAAAAAGAAATCGATTCCCTCGGTGCGCTTCTTGAAAAGCCTGCCAAGCCTTTTATTGCGATCATCGGCGGAGCGAAGGTCTCTGATAAAATCAAAACGATTGAACGCATGATGGTGCTCGTCGACACTCTCCTGATAGGTGGTGCGATGGCGTATCCCTTCCTGAAAGCAAAAGGCATCGAAGTCGGAAAATCTCTCTGCTCGGATGAAGATGTGAAGCTCGCCAAAGACCTTCTCATGCAGGACAAAGGCGGAAAGATCCAGCTTCCGAAAGATCACATCTGTGCCCTTGAATTCGGAGGAGCTCCGATTCCGTGCGCAGGAATAAGTATTCCGAAGGATCAGATGGGACTTGATATCGGTCCAACGACGATCAAGGCCTACTCTGAGCACATCAAGACTGCGAAGACCATTTTCTGGAATGGCCCGATGGGACTTTTTGAGAATGAAAATTTCGCGAAGGGAACCATGTCGATGGCCCATGCGATTGCGGCGACCAAAGCTTTCTCAGTCGTCGGTGGTGGTGATTCAGTGGCGGCAGTTCAGCAGTCAGGAGAAGCTTCCAAGTTTTCTCATGTTTCCTCCGGCGGTGGTGCTTCACTTGAGTTCATTGAAAATGGAAAACTTCCGGGCGTTGAGGCCCTCAAATTCGGAGTGTAATCATGAAGGAGTTGATGGTCGGCAACTGGAAGATGAATCAGTCGGGCGCAGAGATCAAAGAATTTTTCGATTTCTTTGATGCGAAATTCACCGGCAAAAGAGATGCGTGGATTGCTCCCCAGGCGATGCAGTTTGCGTTCGTTCAGGCGCGTGGAAAAAAGCACGACGTGAAAGTCGGGCTCCAGAACTGTTCTGAACATGATAAGGGCGCTTACACCGGAGAGAACTCCGCACACTACTTTGCCCGTCACGGAGGAAACTTTGTGATCATCGGCCACTCCGAACGTCGTCAGTACTTCGGCGAAACTTCAAAAATGTGTGCACTGAAAATCAAAAGATGTTTCAAGGAAGGACTCACTGCGATCTATTGCGTAGGTGAGACACTTCCTGAGCGCGAATCCAACCAGACGCTTGCGATCGTAGGCGACCAGCTTCGCCAGGGACTCAGCGACGTCACCGGGGCCACGGTCGAGAATCTCATCATTGCTTATGAGCCCGTATGGGCGATCGGGACCGGGAAGACTGCGTCCCCTGCCCAGGCGCAGGAAGTCCACGCTTATATTCGTACGGTCCTGAAAGAGCGCTATCCTGGCCTTGGTGAAAAGCTCAGGATCCTCTACGGCGGCTCCGTAAAACCCGATAATGTCGAAGAACTCCTCTCTCAAAAAGACATCGACGGGGGTCTCGTGGGCGGAGCATCGCTTAAGGCCAAGGATTTTCTGGCCCTCTGCGGAGATAAATAGTAAAAACAGAGACTCATTTTTATTCAAGGAAATGTATGGTTACGACCCTCATCGTTCTTCACGTAGTTATCTGTGTTCTTCTCATCGTCACGGTTCTTCTCCAGTTCGGAAAAGGCGCTGAGGCAGGTGCGATCATGGGCGGAGGCGCTTCACAAGCAGTCTTCTCAAGCTCGGCGAAGGGTAACTTCATGACGAAGCTCACGACTGTGCTTGCCGTCGGATTCTTCATTAACTCCATCATCCTTACGACTATCAAGTCTCACGAGTCACGCCGTTCCCTCTTCGATAACGAAGCTCCGGTGGCCGCACCTCTTAACTCTGATATGGAAGATCTCAATAAGAAGCAGCAGACTGCTCCTGTGACAGGCAAGGACACTCCGGCCTCTCCAACCGCAACGGTTCCGGCGACAACGACTCCGGCACCAGAAACAAAACCAGTTACTCACTAAAAAAAAAGGCTCCGAAAGGAGCCTTTTTTTTTATTCAAAATTTACATTCTTTCGGTAGCCACTCAAAATTCACTGAATTGAGATCTCTCTTCGCCGGTTTGATTTTTATCGCGTGACTGTTTCTTTCACCCTTCCCGGTGAGGAGATTGATGTCACAACTTCCGCCGATATTCGGATCTAACCGATCATACTCAGACACCGTCACCCCGGAGAGAATAAATTTCTCGTCACGATAAGAGATGGTGTATTCGCGGAGGCTCGATGAGCGGCCTGCTCCCGAATGATCAATGATCACTTTGAATGAACCATTATCGAGATCCTCGAGCGAGGCACCAGGATTCGAGAAAGCATAGACGAGCTTGTCGTTTTCAAATTTTCGGAAGCCTTTTCCGTCTGACACGGAAATCTCCAACACGTGATAGTTACGGTTGTTCTTAGGCGGCAATAGCTTTACGGAATCTTCAATGTTGTCGTGATTGAAGTCCATGCTGATTTCCCTATCCAGCTCCACGTTCACCTGCGCAGGCAAGCGAGCGGGGTCGAGTCCTTTCGGAGTTGAGCAAGCGGTCAGCACCAGAAGAACTGGAACTAATAAAGAGCGCATACGTACTCCTTTAAAAGGGATCGATGCTCTATCGGCACTCTTTTAAGAAAAATTTGACAGGGGCCAAGTGACGAAAATCAGGCCTTCTTTTTCTTGGGTTCGCTGTCGACGAATTTGATTTTTCCATAGTCCATTTCCTTCTCAAACTTCTTCACTTCTTCGAGTGGAAGTTTCGCGTAAGGAAGGGTCGGATCGAAGGTATCTGACAGACGAAGGTCGCGGGCGAAATCTGCGCGCACGTACCGCACATGCTGGTCGAAAATATCGAAGATATCCGGATCAAGTTTTATGCCCTTGAACTTTCTCATGGTGTTCATGGCATCTGTGATCGAGAGAACTTCGTTGTAGGAACGTTTGGTGGTGATGGCATCGAAGAAATCTGCGATCGTACATACGCGCGCAAGAAGATGGATCTCTTCTTTGCCTTTGAGTTTTGCCGGATAGCCGGTACCGTCGAAATTCTCGTGGTGCTCATGTACGACTCTGGCAACGATCTTGAGGTCGATATCGGCGTTCACTTCGCAATGGCCGCCCAGAAGTAGATCCAGACCAAAGTCCGGATGCTTTTTAATTTCCTTGTAGTCCTCATCAGAAAGACCACCGGGATTGTTCAGAATGTGAGTCGGGATTTTTATTTTTCCAAGGTCGTGAAGAAGACCGCCAAGGCCCGCGTGCATGAGCTCTTTCCGGCTCGCCTTCGGATTCACTGCCTTGTAGATCGTAATACAGTACATCGATACGTTGATCGAGTGATCGTAAGTATAAAAATCGTGGAAAGAAAGATTTCCGATGAGACCGCGAAGCGAGTCAATGTTGTGATGATCAAGCACATCCACCATGTTCTCCACGACCTCACGACAGCCTTCGATCCCCTGAGAGAGAACTTCAGTGGAGAACTCTTTGTTCTTATCAAAAATATTGTGAAGATAATCGAGAGCAGCTTCCTTAATGACGTTTGTTTTCTGAACGTCATTGATGTGAGTCTCTTTCACGAGCGAGCGAAGATAGAGTTTTCTTTGCGTCTCCGGGATGTAGAGCTGAATGTATTTCTTGTGAAAGCTATCGACTTCATCTTTGGTGAGCGTTCCGCCGGAAGGAAAAATCCTGACGAATTTTTCTTTCCCCTTCACGACAGAAGAATTGACGTAGAGATCGTAGCCGATGGGGCGATCGAGCTGAATTAAGTCGTGCCTGACGGAGAAGAAACTTTGCTGTCCTTGCATCCGGGCATTGTACCACTTTCGCGGAACCGCGGGGAAACGAGGAAGAATTTGATCTATGATTCTGTGTGCTTAAGTCGGAAAGGATGAAATCTTTAAGTCGCTGGAAAGTCGAAATGGCAAAAAAAAAGGGGGCCAGAGGCCCCCTTAAAGTACTGACTAAAATGGAATGTCGTCTGCTGCGAAGTGAGCGTCGTTAGAAACCTGGTACTCCTGAGTTGGAGCGGCAGGTTGCGCGTAAGATGTGTCGACGTTGTTGTTCGTTGTTCTTTCTGCACCTGCAGTTGCGCCGCCGATGAACTGAACAGTATTGGCCATGATCTCAGTTGTGTAGCGCTTGTTTCCGTCTTTGTCGTCCCAGCTTCTAGTCTGAAGACGGCCTTCGAGGAAACACTGGCGGCCTTTGGCGAGATACTGGTTACAGAGCTCAGCAAGTTTTCCCCAAACGACAACTCTGTGCCATTCAGTTTTTTCCTGCTTCTGTCCTGCTTTGTCGGTCCACGATTCAGTAGTTGCTACTGAGAAGTTACAAACCGGCGAGCCGCCTGGTGTGTACTTCAGTTCCGGGTCTTGTCCGAGTCTCCCGAGAAGGATGACTTTGTTTACGCTCATACAATTCTCCTTAGTCGCATAGGATGCGAAAAAATTGGTAAATGTTTTTCCTATGAACACATTCTTACCGCAGGTTGATAAGGCCGGAAAAGATATTTTCCTGTCCAAGCCTTACTGGCCTAATGGAAATTCGAGGCCAATTTGTTTAGGTAAACTCAGTTGAAATCAGTGGCCCGCAATGCGAATCAATAAAATTACTGCAGATTCGAGAGCGAATTTTCGAGAGAACGCGCTCGCTGAGCGACCGGGCTGTCGGGATTGTTCCTCAGGAACTCCTCAACTTTTTGGCGGGCAAACTTCACGTCTTTCTTGTACCAGGCAGGATCAAACCCACAATATGGGCACTTTAGGTCTTTCCTATAGAGTGACTTATAGGTGCTGTCGAAGATCATAAATATAATGGGAAGAGAGAGGGCCCCTTTCCAGGTGAGCCAAGGCCAGGTAGCGGCGGTCGCAACCAAGGTCAGAACGAGGACCTGAAGATAGTGGCGCGACTTCAGACTGCGCGTGTACCGAAGCTTTCGCGGCGAACGGCAAAGGGCACAGAAGCAATCGCGGGCGTGACTTTTTTTCATCAGAACTCCTCAAGGGATATTAGATCATGAATGGTCTCTCGGTTTCCCCCGGCAAAAACTTCCCTCACGATTTTGGACGAGCCTCTAGGCATCCCGCGATGCCTAGGGTGGTGAAATTTTACGGTGGGAAATTTGTGGTGGGGCTACTGGGAGAGGAACACCGAATTCGTCCAACGTGCAGCTACCCAAGATCGGCACCCTTGGGATGGCTTTACACAAGGCAAGAGCCGTACCAAAATAATAGGACGTGAATCTACTGTGTTAAATCGAGAGAGTTTGTATCCAGTGACAAAAAGCTCCCGCTCTCTGGCCCCAGTCTCGAATGAAGATGGCCAGATCAGTATCTTTTTTTCCGCTTCGCTGGTGGTTCTCATCACCATCATCGCCTTCGTCATCAACGTCGGTCTCTTCGTTAAAGCGAAGATCAATCTCCAGAACGCCACTGATTCATCTGCGTTCGCGGGCGCGGCGGTGCAGGCGAGACAGCTCTCGACCATTGCTTATCTCAATTGGGAGATGAGAAACGTCTATAAAGAATGGATGTTCAAATACTACGTCGTGGGAAACCTGAACGTTGACGACGTTCAAAACCCTGCCGCTGCCAACAATGCGATCAGCTTCCGCTTACAGCCGACGACGAACGTTCTCGAAAACAATCCGCTACGAAAAGTAATGAATGATCCGTACAACTTTCCTTCAGTGTGCATTCACCTCGCCGGATCTCAAACGAATCTCTGTAAAAGATATTCTGTTCCGGGTCTCCCGGAATTCGGATCCACGAACCTTCCCGGTGCGGAAGAAGCTTCCCGCGCCTTCATCAACACACTCATCGGAACAAAAATCTTAGACTGCGTGGAGCAGACGCGACTCAATCTTCTCGTGAACCTTACGTGGGCGTACAACGTTCTCTCATTCGGGGATGAGACGATCATCGATCAGGGCCCGCAGATTCTCGCTGACCGTCAGGGCGCGTGGCCGAAGGCAGTTGAAGTCGCGATGAGAATCAGAAATCTCGAGTACGCAGTGAACCGCGTTCCGCAGACAAGTGGCGTGTGCGCAAGCGGAAGTACCAACAAAACTTCGTGCCGGACTTCGATCACGCAGATTCAGCAGGAGAAAAAACTCGGCAACGAGCGCATCGTGAAAGCGTTCATGAGTGGCTACCGGAATCTCGGGAACAATATCGAAGACGAGATGAAGGACAGCTTCACGCTCACCGAAATTCCGCCGAAGGTCCCTGACCTCGGTGGAAGCCAGTCCGCAAGCTATCTTCTTGTTCCACAGGAAAAGCAGCAGGGATATTCCAAGCAGTATCTTGATCTTCAGCTCATGATGGTCAACTACGCCACTTTCTACAACGCCTTCGTTCCGAGATCGACGGGCGCAAATGGAATGGGAGCGAAAGTTTCCGGTGCCTGTGATGTCTCGAAGGTGGCGATGCCGGTGCCTGGTTATCCGCTTGGTTTTTACAAAAATCCTGATGTCCTCACCTACTATGCGGTGAGAGGTGAGTCTGAGTTCAAGGGAATGTTTAATCCCTTCGGCAGTGAGCCGGTGAAGCTGACATCCTATTCGGCAGCAAAGCCTTTTGGTGGGCGGATCGGCCCGAGACTTTTCTTCCAGCCTCAGAACGCAGGATATTTCGTCGGCCGCAATCGCCCGAAGCTTCGCTCGATTCCGTACATCGCAGGACTTGATGTGGTGGGGACTCCGAACTTCCAGACAAACGCTCCCCTCGCTCTCGGTGACTTTTCTCCCGGCACTCCACTTCCGATTAACTTTGCGGGCGATTACTTCTGGCTGAAAGACAAGTCCAGTCCGATTGGTGGGTATGTTCCGAACAATGATGTGTTCTTCGGCATTCCCAACTTGGTTTACGATTATCAGACGCCATTCACGGATACCGGTTATACGGACGCGAGTTCCGAGATCAACATCATTCAACCGGTCCTCCAGCAGGCAGGCGACAAAGCGATTGGTCTCTTCAGCAAGAATCAGATGATGATGTTTAAGGGATCAGCACTCAATGCTCAGGTGGATCAACAGACGCTCGAGAAAGAACTCAATCGCATCAAGGCAGCGACTCTTTATGAAACCGCCAACTACATGGTGCCGACGCCGGAAGAGCTGAATGCGTCTCAGGAAATGGATTCGGTAGGATTCGTTCCCGGACAAGGCGTGGATCAGGGTAATGGCATAAAGACCTATCAGGCGAACATCTATGCGCCACTGTACTCCGACAATGACCAGGAAGATGTCTTCTGGAGAAATGGCAACGAAGTTGTAAAAACAGTTTTTGAGTTTTTACGTGCCCAGAAAACCGGCATTGAAAAATACAAACGCAACATGATCTCGGCGGCGATTGAAGTCGACAGACAGGGCCTTAACCTTGCTGCGGAAGCCGCGGGCGCGCGGGCAAATTTTACGGTCGCCGCACAAGGGATTGCGGATGTTCCGGATTTTGCGGGAGGGATCAATCAACAGATCCAGACGTGCAAAAGTCTTGCGGGTCTCTTTCTGTTTTTTTACTTTGGCGACGGAGATCTCGATCCAAACATCGTCAGTCAGCCCGGCGGATGTCCGCAAACTTTGGGGAACAATCTCCGAAAATATTTTTCTAATTCAAATCCCGGTTCCTCTGGTTATTCACCTACTCATTACATGATGGAGTACTCGTACAATCCGGGGATGAAGCAAGCGCCGACCTCACTTTTCACTGCCTATATGCCGGGGCCTTATACGGGAGTGGGAGCGAATGGCATTTTCAACAACGCTATTCCGGGAGTGGATCTTGGTAAGGGTGATGATAACAACATGCGGCGGAATTTTTATTCAACCAAATTCGTCGGCCTCAATTCTCTTCAGGCCACCAGTAACTTTGATGAAACACTGTCTAACTTCCCTATCAATTCTGAAGGGCGGTTGGACTCTGCTGCCGGCTCGGATACCTCCCAAAAACTCTGGCGAAATCCTCTTGATACTCAAGCCGTCGGCGTCGACGTAAACGCAATCAGATATTAAAATTTCCTGTCTTGAAAAGCGGCGGTGCCCGCCCCTATAATGTCTTGGTCAAATCACCTTCATCTAAAAAGGATCTTTTGTGGCCAAGAAAAAAGCTAAGAAAGTGACCAAGAAAGCGCCGGCCAAGGCGACAAAGAAAGCAGCAAAAAAAGCTCCTGCTAAAAAAGCAGCTGCCAAGAAAGTAACGAAGAAAGCTCCTGCTAAAAAAGCAGCTGCCAAGAAAGTTACAAAAAAAGCAGCAGCAAAACCTGCTCCGAAAAAAGCAGCTCCTGCGAAAGCCCCTGTTGCTAAAAAAGTAGCCGCTCCTAAGGCAGCGAAAGAGAAAAAAGCGCTGGTTCCTGAGGTAGAGGCAAAAAAACCTGCTCACGCTCAGGCGATCAATGAAGATTACACCAGCGATTCAATCAACGATGATTTCGACGCTGAGTTTGATGCTGATGAAGAAGAAGAAGGCGAAGGGGCTGCCAAGCCAGTTGATGCTGAGGAAGACGAAGAAGAAGGCTCTTACGGCTACGGCTGGGGCTACGAAGAAGGTCTTGATTCCCCTGAAGAAGAGGAAGAAGAAGATGTTGCGGACGAGGACGTTGAATATGTAAAAGGTCCGAAGAAAAAGTCCGGCGAAGAAGATGAAGACGAAGAAGACGAAGATTTTTAGATAAAAGACAGGCCCCGAAAGGGGCCTTCTTTTTTTTTGGAGGTGCCCATGGACAAAGTAAAGAAGCTCGAACTGTTTTATTTCCCTCAATGCCCATATTGCCAGCTTGTTCTTTCTGCCCTGAGAACGACAGGTCTCGAGGACCAGGTAGAACTTCTCGATATCAACGATTATCCCCATTACAAGGAGAGACTCGTGAGAGATACTGGAAGAGGCACAGTTCCTTGTTTGTATATTGATGGAAAGCCGATGCACGAATCGCGCGATATCGCCAACTGGATCCACAAGTACGCCAAGGGAGAGCAGGACGAGCGTCCTGAATCGCGCACGTAAGGAGCCTTTTTGGAAGTCAGAGATCCCGTACATGGAAGCATTCCGATAGAAGATGCGGAAATAGAAATACTCGAGCATCCTTTCTTCCAGCGACTCCGAAACATCAAGCAACTGGGTTTTTCCGAATACGTTTTTCCCGGCGCCACTCACACCAGATATCTGCACTCGATCGGGGTCATGAATGTGGCCTCGATGGTTTTTGATTCTCTCTTCAAGGGTCATCACGGTCCGGAGTACGCTCGTTTGAGAGAAACTCTGCGTCTGGGTTGTCTTCTGCACGATATTGGTCACGCTCCGCTGTCGCACTCAACGGAATCGGTGATGCCGATGGTGAGTGCATTGAAACTTCCGAAAGCATTCGCTGAACCGAATGATCGCCAGGCGACTCACGAAGACTATACGATCAAGTCGATTGTCGATTCCTCATTTACTTCGGCTTTTGCCGGAGTGAAGGCGGCATTCGGTGTTGATCCTGATTCCGTCGCCCAACTTGTGACCGGTGTGTGCCTTGATAAAGCGCAGTTCACTGTTCACGGAACAAACTATTTCCCGCTCATGCATCAGCTCGTCTCTTCGGAGATGGACTGCGACCGCATGGACTATCTTCTGCGCGACAGTTATTTCTGTGGCGTCTCCTACGGGAAGTTTGACCTCGACTGGATCATCGATAACCTGAAAGTGTGCGTGGAAAATAACGACGCTTATCTGGGGATTTCTGAGCGTGCGATTTCCACTTTTGATGATTTCCTTCTTTCGCGCTTCCATATGTTCATGATGGTGTACTTCCATTACCGCGCAGTTTGCCTTGAGCAGATGCTCCTTCGCTATTTTCAGAGCGGGTGGAACGAGTACGCGATCCCGGCAGATATCGAGGCTTATCTCGAGCATGATGATCCTTATCTCTACAAGGTTCTCCGGAATTCAAAGAACCCCTGGGCACAACGAGTGGTGAGAAACGATATCCCGAAAAAAATCCTCGAGACCTTCGGTGCTGTTCACATGGACAAGATGGTGGCGCTGGAAAAATATTTCAAGGAAGAGAACATTGATTATATCAAGTGCTCTTCGCGCGGGCGCCTCTCGAAATACTATAGCGCCAACTCTCCTCAGCAAACTTACCCGATGAAGGTCATGCGCGAGTCGGCACTCTCGCGAGGACATCGCACGATTAAGAATATCCAGGAAGCGACTGACCTCTTCCAGAAGTACAGTGAGTCTCATGCGGTGAACCGCATTCACTGTGACTTTGAAGAACTCGCCTCTGGTCACCAGAAAAAAGTCCTGGAGATCATTCAGTCGTGAGCATGTACAAGTTCTTTCTCTACTTCGTGCTGACGATTTCCTACCTGGGACTCGCGAAGGCACTTTCCCCGTCAGAGGTCGGTGTGCAGTACGTGCAGAACGATAAGAGCTTTTCCAAGATCCTGAAAGGCAGTTCGGTGTCCGTGATTCTCGTCGACACTCACTCCACCGGATTTCTCATCAAGACCTATTACCAGAAATACCGCGTGATAACTGACTACGATAATATTGAAGAGATGATCGTACGTACCTCCCGCGAGTACGCCAAAAAAAATCTGAAGAACATCGGCCTCTCGCTTTACCGGAGGCTTGAGAATAAGGAAGAAAATCTTCCGCTTCCTCCCGGAAGTAACTACATTGGGAATGCTGAGTACGGGGAATGGCGGACTTCAGAGAAAACCGGAAAAACGCGCTGGATTTTCTGGAAGGCCTACAAGGACTTTCCGAAATACTTTGGCTGGGGGAAATGGCGGCCGACGGAAGAATTTTATCGGGAGATGCGAAACGCTCAGTCGACGAATCACCCGTTTTATGGAACCGAAGATGAATTTGGCATCAATGGGAGGGTGACGCGTGAAAATTTCCCGCACTTCTTCCGTTCTGAGCGCGCCAAGCAAATCAACATGAAAGATCTTCTCATTGAATACTTCAAGGAAAACTTCTAATGGCCGAAATCTTTGACAGGCTCATCATCCGGATCCTCCTTGCGGGCTTTGTGTGCCTGATGATCTATCTTTATCGTTACGCTCACGTGCTCTTTTACCCGTCAGTAAAACGACAGGTTTTGAAGAAGATCAATCCTGCCGAGAACCCGGCAGATTCCCTTCACCTCTTCGCGCGTGTGATTGGGATTGCGATTATTTTCTCGTCGGTGACCTTCAACGAGACTTCGGGCTTTGTGCTTTCGCTTTTCCACTTTGCGGTCTGGGGTTCGATCTCAATCGTTCTCTATCTCCTTTCCTTGTACATTGTGGAAAGCATCGTCTTTTACAATTTTGATTACACCGATGAGATCCTGAAGAGAAAGAACATGAGCTACGCCGTGATCTCTTTCTGTCACGCGATCGTGATCGCCTATCTCACAAAAACCGTGATGGTCGAAGCGGATAACTCCATCATCATTCTTCTTGTTCTCTGGCTCTATATGCTGGTGATCGTCGGGTTCTCCGTGAAGTACTTCTCATTTGTCACGAAGCTCACGTTTAACCGACTTCTGATTCAGCAGAATCTCTCGCTGTGCTTTGCCTACGGCGGATTCTCTCTCGGCGCGGGGATTATTATCGCGAGCTGCTTTGATCAGGAACATTACGACATCACGGTTTACTGTATCCAGGTTCTCCTGAAGACCATTCTCTCTCTCATCATCTTCCCGATCTTCAAGAAAGGGATCGTGTACATTTTCCCGATCAAGCTCGGGAATGACCGCGGATTTGAAGAGCAGGTGGACATCGATCGCCAGAGTTATGGCTATGGATTCTACGAAGGCTGCGTTTTCATTGCCGCCGCAATCCTGACCACAATGATCGTGAATCGTATTCAGTTTGGCACAATTTACCCGTTCTTTTAGGTAGGGGCACCTCCCGGTAAAATAAAAGACCAGAGGTGAACCATGAGACGCGCCAACAATATTTTTCAGCAACTCCAGGTCTTCGAAGAAGAAATCGAGAAACTCGAAAACAAAGTCTTTGAGCTTGAAAACAAGATCACAGAAATGATCAAGCTCGACCGTACTCACCTCATTCGCGTGAAGAACAACGAAGAAATCTCAGATGAGTTCATCATCTCCGGAAAAACGTATCAGGATCTCTCACCCGAGAAGGCCTGGAAGCTTTACCAGAACATGGACTACAACTTCATCCTCATTGATGTGAGCGCAGTTGATTATGAGCCGCTCTATCGTCTTCCTGAAGCGATCAAGATGCCATGGGAAGACTTTGCGATGCGCTCGCTGGAACTTCAGTCGCGTTCAGTCCCTATTTTTGTGATCTGCGAAGACGGAGTGAAATCCATCCTCGCCTGCGAATTCCTCGTGAAGCGCGGGTTCTACAACTGCAGCAATATTTCCGGTGGCTATCAATACTGGAAGGGTTTCCAGCTTTTAAAGAAAGAACAAGAGACCGCTTAGATCAAAGAGCCTTTTCTCTGATTCTCCAATAACTCGCGATAGAGATTGTCGAGCATGAGCTCAACGCGGTCGAGTTCCACTTCACCCAGCTTGGTTGTGTACTGACGTTCCAGATCGTTCGTGACCTGGAGGAGATTCAATTTAAATTTTTCGCCGTAATCCGTGAGGTGCACGAGCTGCTCACGTTTATCATGCTCAGACACGCTACGTTTGATGTATCCGCGTTTTTCGAGCTCGTTCAAATGTGAGGTCATGGTTTGTTTCTTGAGGCCACAGGCCTTGCCAATGATCTTGATGGAAGGGCCGTCGTTCTCGGTGAGGAACATGAGAATCTCGAGAAAACTCGGACGCAGATCATTGAAGCCGCGAGACTGGAGCTCCTTGATGAGCTCAATCGAGTAGACCCGATAGATCTTCTTCAGCAAACTTCCAATATTCGCTATACGCTTCATAGTCTCATAATCATACTATGAGACTTCTCAGAGGGGAATCAGAATTTTCGGAGAGGTCTTTCGATTTCTTCCGGATAAGTGAAAACGATATGGGATTTGTTCGTCGGCTGCTCTTTGATTCCTTTCACCCAAAGTATCATTCGCACTTTCTCTTTCGTCGTCATACCGAAAGCAGGAGTGATGGAAACAACAACAAGAGAAAATAAAAACAGCGTGCGCATGGATCTCCAGAGGTGAGGTTTCCTTTTTCTTCGCAACTTCACTGCCAAAAGTGCCTTCTGTAATTCAGAGAGATATAGAGATGCGGCCGTCTAAAAATTAGACAGGTGTTAAAGTGCGCAGCGGGACGATTAATTCGACGTTAAAAGTTGGTGCGCTCACGCTCGTCATTTGTCTCTCACCGCCATACCGGTTTCCCGTACATGGAGCACTCCTCGGCAAAACTCAAGGAAGCGATTTAGGTGACTAATGAATCGCAGGTATCTCATCATCTCAGCGGACGTTTTTTATGGAACGAAAAATGCGAGGTAAAAAGTGAAGACGATCAGATGGCCACTCATGACGAGTCTCCTGGTTCTAACCGCGGCCTGCGGGAAGGCCGGAAATCCGCAAGTCACTCCGTACCGGGAGGAGTTGAAAACGGACGGTTCTAACATCACTGGCTCTTATTCAGCTATTCTCTATCCGGTGAACATCAACCTCCACGCGCCGAAAGCAGGCAAGGCCTCTTTCACCCGTGATGGTGACGAGCTGATCGCGAAGGTGAAGCTTGAAGTGGGTGCTCAGGGTGCAAACTATCGCCAGGCAGTTTACTGGGGTAACCGTTGTCCAGGTGTCGAAGCCGATACCAACAAGGACGGATATCTCGACATGCCGGAGATTGAAGCAACTTTGGGTGACATCATCATTCCTCTTGATGGTGATCTCGATTCGCAGGCAGGTGGTACAGGTATGTATCCATCCGGCTCGAACAAGCGTGGCGCCTACTTCTATAAGAAGACTGCGAGCTTCTCGCGCTTCTTTGAAGACCTGAAGGCGATGGATCCGAATCCGAATGATCGCGTTCGCAAACTCGAAAATCAGTCCGGCTTCACCTTCCTTGGTAAAGTTGTACTTATTCAGGGTGCAACTGCGGATTACAAACTTCCGGATACGGTCTCCACTTACTATGGACTCTCGCGCGTGAACTCACTTCCGATTGCGTGTGGTGTGTTCTTCAAATCCAATGACGTTGTTGCTGATGAAACGGAAACAGTTATTGTGAACAACGGAGAGCCGGACGATTCTCCTGCTCGTACTCCATCAACGGATCCGACAACGACTACGGATCCAACTCCAACTCCAACTCCGACTCCGACGCCGTCTCCTGACGTGAACCCTGCGCCAACACCTGCGCCGACTCACGACACTCCGGCGCCAACAACTCATCCACATCCATCACCATCAACAAACTCTGATGATGACGATGGCGGTGTGATCAGTGACATCCGCGACTGGTGGAACCACGTAACTGGTCACGGCGACGACGACGATACTCACCATCACTAAAAAAAGGGCCCGTGAAGGGCCCTTTTTTTATTCCGCTTAATACATGTCGATGGTTTGCAGCAGAAGTGCCTGATGATGGCGGCCTTCATCGCCTGTGATTTTCTTAAACTCATTCAAAAAATCTTCCAGGTTTTTTGTCTTCAGTGCGTTCAGGCGCTGGAGACTCACGTTTGCGAGAGATTTTTTCGTACTCGCACCTGCTGCCTGCGGCTCCATCTTTTCACTGATCAGTAGCGAGCGGAACTGACTCTGCTGAATCCGCATCTCCTGTCCCTTGATCGCATAATCACCAATGAGCTCAACGAGCTTTCTCTTCTGGTTCTCAGAAAAATCCGGACTCTTGCTCACCATATCGATCGCCTGCCTGTATTGCGCCTGTGGGTTCGCAATTTCTGCGGGCTTTGATTGAGACTGGAGTTCTCTGGTGACGGTGTCACCGGAGCTGCATCCGGCCAGAATAAAACCTGCCAGGAGAGGCAGCGTCATCCATTTCATACAAACTCCTTCGTTAAAACTTTGCCAATAGCATTTACTCTCACTTTATAATTTGAGCGGCACGTAGCACTCGTAAACTTAATTTACCCTAGGCCACGCGTGTGGCATCTCACCACGGCGGCGCGATCAGATTTTAATGTATTAAGGCCGGAACAACACTTGCAGTGATCGATAAGTGTTTTGCCGATGGAAATGAATTTCATCGCTCAGGTTTTGATCAAGGAGAGAGTTATGAAAAACCGATCTTACTTTGTTGCTCTGGCCCTCATCGCGCCACTCATGAGCGGTTGCTCATCGAAGAAGGACGCAGAGAAAAAACAGGAAGAGCAGGCCAAGGAAGCGAAAGCGAAAGCGGAAGCGGATCAGAAAGCGGCGGAAGCAGTCAAGCCCAATGCGCTTTATACGGATGCCATGGACTTCACCACCATCCAGTTTGACCGTGATGAAACAACATTGAGTGATATGGATAAGAAAAAACTCACTCAACTTCTGACTGCCTCTAAGGGCGGGGGGAAAGTCGTGGAAGACATGAAAGTCCTGACGTGGTCTGATCGGGCGGTCATGGGTGATCAGGAAGCGAGTAACACGGAAATTATTCTTGCCCGCCAGCGCGCGGATAGCCTGAGTAAATATCTGAAGGCGAAAGTGAAGCCGAAAAAAACAACCGACTTTTATAACATGGCAGAGAATCCACAGCGCTACTCAGATTACATGAAAGAAAAAGGCGCCGACATTCTTGAGGCCTTCAAGGATGAGAGTGGTCCTCAGTCGCACGCGATGGTGATCATTGAATATCAGAGTGGCCCGATGCCTTCGTCGATCAAGTAAGGATTAGTTTCCGAATCGGGTCAGTTCACCCGAAGCGACATTGTAAACGAACTCGGTGCCGTTCACATTTCTCATGAAGACTTTGTGGAGGCGCCGATCGTAATACACATCGGTAGAAACTAATGTTTTATCCTGAATGGTTAGGCTTGCTTCATCGAAGGCATAATTTCCGTCGAGCTGACTTACGTGCGCCAATGGAGAATCCAGACGAAAGCAATGTGTAGATTCGCAGGTGGAAAGCTTAAATCCTTCGATCTTACCGAAAAAATTTCCGGCAAAAGTTGGAAACGACAGGAGGAGTAAAACTCCCCCTGTCAGGATCGAAGAGTTATTATTCTTCAGCTTCATCTTTATCTTCATCATCTGCGCAATCAGAATTCTGCGCGAGAGTGTCGTTCACGTCATGATTCGGGAACAGGCCATTGAGCGAATCATTCGAGATTGAAGTAAGCTTACCGCATTTGTTAAAGGCGGGTTTAAGTTCTTTCAAATCCTGGATCGGAGAATCCATGAGCGCCTTCGGTGCCACTTCAGTATCGTTCATGCCGAGGCGGACTGAGATACGGCCACCGGACAGTGCAAGCTCCGCCATTTTCAGTGTGTCTTCAATCACGTTCCGATCACCGTTGATACAAATGCCTGAGGCCACCAGCATTCCCGGACGTGACCCTGACTGGGCCCGGCCCGCCGGACAGAGCTGATTCTGTAGTGACATCGCCCATCTCACACCGATGATCGCGTCTGAACCAAGCTGAGGAATTTTTGAGAAGACATCGTTTCTGAGTTTCCCGAAATCAGCGTCACGAACGAGTTCCTTCCAGATCTGTGAAGTCGGCTTAGGATTTTCGCTCGCATTCTTCCCGACATTGATCGCACCGGAAAGACTGTAAGAGTTAAGGAGTGATCCGTAGATCTGATAACCGGCAGCGATGTGCTGAACGGCCTCGAAGTCACCGCGGTTCATAGAGAACTGCGACGGTGCCTGGTTGCGGGAAACAAAGTCATCGTTGTTACACTCAGTGGTGTAGTTGCCTTGCGAATCCGGATAAGTGCTGCAATAAGAAGCGTGATATTCATACATCTCAGGCTTCGTGAGGTAATCGTTCACGTTCAAAGTGATCTCGAGATTCTTATTGGCCTTGGCGAATTCGCGAAGCTTACCGAGTCCGTTGACCACGGAATCCGCGAAAGCCTGGACACCTTGCTCATTAGAGATGTCACCTTTCCCGTCGAGAAGGAAGTTTTTGTAATTCCCTGCGGGGAGTTTTGCGATGAGGTCTTCGAGTTGTTTCTTCGTCTGAAGATCTTTATCTGCGAGGGGCTTGATTCTCGCGAGAATTCCCTTTGCCGACATCGGCGCGGCGAGGAATGCTTTATAAATTCCTGCGCGCTTGTTAGCTGGATCAAGCTTCAGGGCCTGATCAAGAATCATGTCAGCGTAAATGAATCCGGATGGAGTAAGAAGTTGTTCAGCGGCGAGAGCGAGCTGTTCGGCCTTTTGTGAACTCGGAAGATCAGAGGCCAGGATCTTTTCGGTGTTGACCTGTTTCTTATTCTGATCAAGAGACGTTTTCTGAATATTTTCGTTACAAGCAGTAACGAGACCGAGGGAAACAACAACCGCCAAAGAAGAAATGACCTTCATACCTGCTCCTGAAATGGGTTTTCGGGCATGGTAAATGATGGAACCGTCCGGAGAAATACCGGATGTAATAAGAACCAGGGCCGTCAAAAAAATCAACGGACCTGGTAAAGACGTTAGTTAAAGAAATTCCTCGTGTTAGACACGGATGTGGCAATCCCGACCCCGACTCCGAAGGTGAGCATGGAAGAACCACCATAGCTCATGAGAGGCAAGGGAATCCCCACGATCGGAAGTAGTCCGGACACCATCGACATGTTAATGAACGTGTGCCAGAAAAATATCGACATCACTCCTATTATGCAGACGGAATCAAAGAATCGTTGCACGGAGCTCGCGAGCCAGACAAGTCGCATGAAGAAGACAATGTAGAGGATGATGAGGAAGACCGAACCGAAGAATCCGTGCTCCTCGTTGAAGATCGCGAATACGAAGTCAGTATGGTTTTCCGGAAGATAGTTGAGAGATGCCTGCGAAGAATTTTTAAAACCCTTGCCGAAAAGCCGGCCGGAGCCGATCGCAATCTCTGATTGAATGGCGTTATAGCCTGAACCTTTGGCATCTTCGTATGGATCAATGAAAGTGTGAATACGCTTACGCTGGTATTCTTTGAGACCAAAGTTATACATGAGGACTCCGCCCACCACAGCGATAATTCCTAACGTCGCGATCGTCTTCCACTTCAGGCGCTTGTAGAAAATCATCATGGTGAAAATAAAGAGAAGAAGCATGCCGGTACCAAGGTCCGGCTGAACGATCACCATCACTGCAGGAACCAGGGTGATAATACCGGGAATAATCAGTTCCTTAAATCCGAGTTCGCGCTCGGGATAGACCTTCGTAAAAAATCTCGCAAGCGCCAGCACAAGTCCCATCTTCATGAACTCCGAAGGCTGCATGCGGATCGGGCCGAGAATCAGCCAGCGCTGAGCACCCATCCCCACTTTCCCCATGAGAAGAACGAGGAAAATCAGAAAGAGAGTTCCGACGTAAGCGACGTAAGCAAAACGTTCAATCGTTTTTGGATTCAGGAAACTGATCACAACTGCCACGCCTACTGAAATAAAAAACCAGATGACCTGGGACTTATAAAGATTATCGAGGCCTTCGTTCTGCTGAGAGTGAGTGGCCGAATAAAGGTTCAACACCCCCACAAGAAAGATTGCTGCCATGGAGCCGATGAAGCTGAAGTCGTAGCGCTTAAGAAACTGAAGAAGGGTTTGATTCATATTATTCCTCTTCCTCCGGTGGAGATTCGACTTTTGGCTTGGGCTTCGGTGCTTCTGCCTTTAAGCTCTTCACCCAGTTTTCCTTGATGAGTTTGTCTTTCTCAAGGTTCGCGAGATACATCTCAGGCTGATATTTTTTCATGTACTGAGTAACAACTTTTTCTGCCACCGGTGCAGCTGCACCTGAGCCTGAACATCCGTGCTCGACAATCACTGCGGTTGCGATTTTCGGATTATCATACGGAGCAAAGCCAACAAACAGTCCGTGGTGGCGTGATTCATAATCCATGAAATCACACTTCTGATAAACCTTGTCCGCAGAAGCCGATCGCACTTGTGACGTTCCGGTCTTCCCTGCCATCATGATGCCGGGACCGCGACGGGCGAACGCAGTTCCTTTCGGGTTATTCATCACCTGAAAAAGTCCTTCGCGCACAAACTGAAGTGTCTTCGGATTTTTCATCTTCACTTCAGTGAGAAGCTCAGGATGGAATGTTTTCACGAGCTCGCCCTGAGTGTCGTAAATATCCTTCACGACATAGGGACGATAAATTTTTCCGCCGTTAGCGATCGCTGCGTACGCAGTGGCAAGTTGAATCGTACTCGCCAAAACGTACGACTGACCGATGGAGCACGAGAGAGTCTCCCCCGGCTGCCATTCCTGGCCGAAGCGTTTTCTCTTCCAGTCTTTGGTCGGAATGAGACCGCCCACTTCACGGGGAAGAGAAATTCCCGTCCGCGAACCAAGTCCGAAGGCGAAGGCGTATTTGGCGATGTCATCGATTTCCATTCTCATCGCCGCTTTCTGGAAATAAACGTTACATGATTCACGGATCGCCTTCACGATTGAGACCGCACCGTGACCTTCTTTTTTCCAGCAGTGGTAAACGCGGTTACCGAGACGGAAGGAGCCTGTGCAGTTCACTTCAAATCGCTCATCCACTGAGCCGGTTTCGAAAGCGGCAATACCGGTGATCGCCTTGAAAGTTGATCCCGGAGAAAAGTGTTCCTGAATATTTCTGTCGCGCAGAGGATGTAGCTTGTTATTCACGAGCGAGCGCCAGTACTCCGGAGAAAGACCGCGCGAAAATTGTGAGGGATCAAATGAAGGACGTGACACCATCGCGAGAACCTGTCCGGATTCAACGTCGATGGATATCACACCACCGACTCTTCCTTCGAGCGCATTGTAAGCCGCGATCTGCATGTCACGATCTATCGTGAGTTTCACGTTCATACCCGAGAGGGGTTGCTCGTCTTCGATTCCCTTAAAGAGGTTATCGGTGTTGATGTAACGTTTTCTTCTTCCGCGCGAATCCACTTCCACGAACTCGTGTCCGTTTTCACCGCGAAGATATCGATCAAGCTGCTCTTCGATCCCGAACTGGCCGATGAAGTCGCCGAGGCGGTAGTCGACTGCATCCCGCTCGCGGAGCTTCGGAAGCTGGGTCTGGGAAATTTCCGAGATGTAACCAAGAAGATGCGCGCCTACTTCCTTGTCGCGATATTCGCGCGAAATAAAAGTATCCACCGACACACCCGGAAGCTCGGCGTTCTGCGATTCAATCTGCGCGAGCTCGCCGAAAGAAATATTTTTCTTGATGATGATCGGGCGGTAAGTGGCCTGGTTGGCATTTTTCTTCAGGATGTTTTCAATGAACGTCACTTCAAGCCCGAGAATGCGCGCGAGTTTGTTCAGCGTCTCCTGCCGATCAATCAGAAACTGCGGAGTAAGAATGGCATCGAAGCGGGGAATGTTATCGACGAGAAGCTGATCATCACGCGAGTAAATGAGACCACGCGGGGCCCACACCACTTCTTTTCTCAGGCGGTTCTGGATGGAATAGTTGTGAAGAGTCTCGCCCTTATAAACCTGGAGATACCATAGACGTGACAAAACAAGTCCGAAGGCCGCAGTGATGATGTAGGAAATCAGCGTGGCCCGGTCTTTGTGTATCTTGACGAGTTCTTCTTCCCCGAACATTAGATTTCAACCCCACGAGGTCCGGAGTCGTATGACACGCGCCAGACGTTTCCAAGGAGCCAGAAAAGAAACGGAGAACAGAGTGAGAGCATGATGGATCCCGGAATGAAACTCCAGACAATCATGCCGAACTTGGAGAAGTCACTGACCTTGAGGCATATCACGACTGAGATCGTGACAAACCAGATGACCTGGAAGAACTGAACCACAAGCATCGTCATAAACGCAGTCGTGAGATGGAGAAGTTCTTTCAGATAATTTGCCGAAATCATCACGATGATTCCTGCCATGGTTCCGAGTGCCCAGCCTTCGACCGAGAAAATCGAATGCACGACCTGGAGACCAAGAATCATCCACGGCACTGCCGGTGAATCGAGGCGGATAGCGAGGAAGAGAATGATCAGAACATTGAAAGTGAGACGGTATTCTTTCCAGCCGAGAGCAGGAAGAATTGTCGCAGTTACCACTTCAAAGCCAATGAGAAGCGCCAGCGTGAAAGCAAACGACGCGAGCATCTGGGAAAATCTTAGCTTCATGGTTTCTTCTCCGGTTCTGCTGACACGGTGACAGCAGCGGTAGTGGCAGGTTCCTCAACCGGAAGAAGCACAATCACTTCTTCGAGCTTATCGAAGTCAACCGAGGGAACAACTTCGATAGAAAGAGTCATCCCGAAATTTTCCTTCCGGATGTCGGTGATCATCCCGACCTTGATGCCTTTCGGATAAATGCCGCCGACACCCGCAGTGATGAGCTTGTCGCCCACTTCCACCGGTTCGTTTCTCATCACGTATTTCAGCGCGCACTTGAAGTTCATGACACCTTCAACGATGCCGTGAGTGCGCGTGCGTTCCACCACAATGTCCACGCGGTTGTTCTGATCAAGAATCGTGAGAACGTCAGAGTAGTTCGGAGTCGAACGATAAACGTAACCCACAAGGCCCTGGTCAGTGATGACCGGAGACATCACTTTGATTCCGTGATTGGTGCCCTTGTTCAGGCGAATAACTTTAAATTCGTTCGCCGAGTCCCAGCCCACTACCTGCGCGAGTACGCGCTGTGGAGAAATTCCTTCCGAGAAATTCAGGAGCTGCTTCAGGCGAAGATTTTCTTTTCTCACTTCATCCATGTTGGTGAGATCGGATTCAAGGCGCGAGATTTGTTTTTTCAGGACAGTATTTTCTTTGGAAGTATTCACGATGAGGAGATAGTTTTCCCACAATGAGGAAACGTTTCTCTTGGAGTTGGCGATCCCTTCCTGAACGGGAGAGATGACCTCAGTCACGATCTGCGCGAACAGGGTCGGCTCATCGAGATTGAAGTTTTTTTGCGAAATGCCATAGATCGCGAGCACCGCCACAATGACATTATTGACAATTTTGGTCTTTGAAGACTCTTGGACTAGTTTCAAACACGGACCCTGGTTAATTTCTTGTCCTAAAAGAGTATCCAAAAGACCCGATCCCCGCAACGAAGTTTCGAGACAAAAGCTTTGACCTCATTGAGCGACTCCCGATAAAATGACTTGCACTTTTACTTCGAAAGGAACCCCATGAAAGCCTCCGCCGCTAACAAGATGTCTTACTTCATTCTGATGTTCATCTTCCTGATCATCATCGCGAGTTTTCTCTTCACCGGTTACGACAAGTTCCATATGGGAAGTGCTAAGCACGTCGCTATGGTCGACGGAACTGAGATCACGACAAAGGAATACCGAATGGCCCTCTCCCGCCAGGTTGAATTTTTCAATCAGATGATGGGCGGAAACGGCATGACTGAAAAACAGATGGAACAGATGGGGATCAAGGAATCGGTCCTGAACAGCCTGATCCAGCTGAAACTGATACTTAATACGGCCGACAAAATGGGATTCGTTGTGTCATTGGACGAGGTGAAAAACGAAATCCGGAAAATGCCTTATTTCCAGACGAACAACCAGTTCGATGTGAACCTCTATCGCAACGCACTACAGGCCAATGGCTATGTTCCGACCCAGTTTGAAGAGCTCGTTCGTAACGATAGCAAACAGAAAAAAGTGGAAGAGCTTTTTTCTTCCTCGATTCTCTCTGAAAATCACGTTCGCGACGTCATGAAATTCAAAAATCACGTGGTGACAGTTCAAGGTGTGAAAGTTTCCCGCCAGTCACTCGCTCCCCTCGTCTCGGTTTCTGAAAAAGAGATCAAGGATTACGTCGCCAATCCTGCCAATAAGAAAGCTCTCGATGAAGCTTACTCAGACAATGCTTCCCGCTACAACAAAGCGGAAGAAGTGAAGGCTTCGCACATCCTCATCACTGGTGATGATGCCAAAGCACTCGATAAGGCGAAAGAAATCCGCGCGAAAGTGACGACGAAAAATTTCGGCGACATCGCCAAGAAAGAAACTCAGGATCCTACCGGAAAAAATAATGGCGGTGATCTCGGCTGGTTCTCCGCAGGAAGAATGGTACCTGAGTTTGAAAAAGTTGCGTTCACCATGAAGCCAGGTGAAATTTCCCAGCCGGTGAAAACTCAATTCGGCTATCACATCATTTACGTTCAGGACAAACATGCGGCCGAATCGAAGCCTCAGGAATCGGTGAAGGAAGAGCTTGCCCGCATGCTTCTCCAGAAAACAAAGGCCCAGGACCTCGATAAACTTCTGAAGTCGGAAGAAGAGCGCCTCGCCGCCGCTCT
>JBJMLZ010000116.1:0-6966 GCA_045805035.1 Bacteriovoracaceae bacterium | reverse complement strand
GCGGCCGATGAACGGCGAAATGAAGGTCGCTCCCGCCTTCGCGGCCAGCAGCGCCTGCACCGATGAAAAGCACAAAGTCACGTTGACCATCGTCCCGTCGGCGCTCAGCGCCTTGCAGGCCTTGAGCCCGGCCGGCGTTAGCGGAACCTTGACCGCGATATTGTCGGCGATTCGCCGCAGCACCTCGGCCTCGCGCATCATGCCCTCATAATCGAGCGCGACGACTTCGGCCGACACCGGTCCGGCAACCACACCGGCGATCTCGCCTACGACTTCGAGGAAGTTTCGGCCGGACTTGTGGATGAGGCTTGGGTTGGTGGTGACGCCGTCAACGAAGCCCCAGGCATAAGCAGTTTTGATTTCATTCAGGTCGCCGGTATCGATGAAAAATTCCATATAGTCACCTCTTTTAGTCAGTTGAAAAAAGTCTGGAGAATAATAAATTCTCGACCATAATAAAAAGCATGAGGGTTTTCGTCATTTTTCTTTTTGGTTTTTTTGCACTTTCTCAATCGAGCGACGCGATGGTCCTCACTCCTGCGTATCCGAATGAAGGGGTGCTCGAACCGGACAATCACGGAAAGATCAATCCCGAGATCGATTACGAGCGCTTTTCCGGGCGAGTAACGGACAAGGATGATGCCGGAAGAATCTTCAAAGTGAGAGTGGAAAACAACAACTCCAAGTTTTTCCGTGCGGGTGATCTCGTTCTTTTCAAGGTGAACCTCCAGGACAATCGTCATTACTGCAAGGCCTTCATCCGGAACGTCGAAGATTTTCATTTCTCAATGTACGTGGAGTCCCTTGAACCGTGCTATTCCACTGAGAAATATTTCCTCCGTGGCACGGTGCTTAATTTCTATTCGAAAATGCTCGGTGTTCGCGTCTTTGAGGCCACGAAATACCGCGAACAGCTCATTGTCCGGAAAGAAGATTTCCTGAAGCAGTTGAACGACATCAATCATTTCCTCTGGACCTTTGATCAGCAGAAAGTGAAAACCGCCGCCAACTATGATGATGAAATCAATCGCCTCATGCGCGAGAAAAGAAAAGCTCTCGATGACATGATTGCGCTTAAGCAGGAACGGTTGAATCTTCAAAACGAATTGATGCTGAAATTAAATGAGCTGGATGAATCGCTGAAGTACTATCGGGTGGAGCGCCAGGAGCTCATGACCGACCGATGGAACTCAGATCACGATGCGGGCCTTCCGTTTGGTCAGCGCCCGCAATACACGCGCAAAGAATAATTCTTACCAGTCGTTGCCGTATTCGATTACAAGAGTGTTGGAAAGAGCTGACCAACCAGCGAAGTCCTTCACTGGTTTTGATCCAAGCTGAATCTGCTTCCAGATATTGCCTTTCTTTCTTGTGAGTTCTTTCTGATCGTATCTTTCCGGGTCGTAGTATTCGTAGATGTTGCCCATTTTCTTCTGAGTCTCAAATACCCCGCCGGCGATTTTCTTCGCGAGCATCGCCGCTTCCTTGTGATAACCGTAGCGATCAACGCCAAGGACACCAAGGTAGGCCATGTTGATCCAGACCGGTCCACGCCACATGTCTTTTGAGTAATATTGATCAGACTTTGAAACCGACGGGAACGGAATGAGCGTGTTGTACTGAAGAGGATTCATCGCACGCTGAAGGAGTCTGGCCGCCTGCGAAGGCTCAGCAATGCCTGCCACCATCGGGGTGAAATTTGAGACGCTGTCGATTTTTACCGATGCGTTTTTGCGGTAATCAAAATCATAATAAGTGCCGTCATGCTCGTCCCAGAGTTTCACGTTCATCATGATTTTTAACTGTTCAAATTCAGCACTGAAGGCCTTCGCCTCATCCGGAAGATTCAGGACGGTGGCCATCTTCGAAAGCGCTTCCATGGAAGTCGCCATATAAGAAGACATATCAACTGACGCGAGTTGAGTGGTGTCGTCTTTCCAGGATTCGCTCATGTTGGAGAAGCGGGGAGAGTTATCGATGCCGCTTTCGTAAGGATGGATCCAGAAATAAAGCCCGTCCGGATGACGGCGGTTTTCATTGAGCCACTGATGATATCTTTTGAGTCCTGGATAAACCTGCTTCAGGAATTCGACGTCCTGAGATTTTTCAAAAATTCTCCATGCTGCCCAGGCCACCAGTGGCGGCTGCGAGTGAGAATAAGGATAGGGCTTGATGAGAATTTCAAGAACCGCATGGTGAAGAATGCCATCGGAGCCCTGAAACCGCAGAAGATACTTGATGAGTTCCTGCGCGATCTTCGGATCCCACTGTCTCCAGATCTGAGAAATGAAGGCCGTGTCCCAAAGATAGGCCGCCATATATTTCGGCGCCGGATGTGATCTGTATCCCCGGAAAAAACGATTCGGGGTTTTGAGATTCATGCAAAGCTTGGCATAAATGTAATCGTAGGCCTCAACCCAACCCGCATCTCGAGTTATGCCATCAGGGTAACGAGGATAGGGGCGGCCCACTCCTTTGTCTGAGCAAAGCTCGGCAGCAAAGAGAGAAGTAGAGAAGAAAAGAACGAGACAAAGATTGAGGATTTTCATCCCACAATTTTTTCCCGAAAGGAATTAAGAGGAAAGCTTTTTAAGGCCGAGTATTTTGCTGTGCTTTAAGGAAGTCCCGCACAGGGCCGATGCCCATCACCGCTTCTCCTCCTTCCTGAAGGAGATAGATATGAGAGAAAGAACACACATTATCCTGGTCCTCATCGTAATCTTCTTTGCCGTAAGACAAAACTCCGATGAGCTCGTTAGTGGCCGAGTGAAACACACCGGAACCAGAGTTGCCGGTGAAGGAATCGAGGTTGGTCATCATCACATTATTTTCCACGGAGAGAACTTCCCCGTTTGCCGCAACTTTTGTGGGAAGTCCTCGGGGATGGCCGATCGTAAAGAGGCCCGTTCCCATGGGTAAAGAGGAATTCTGCTGGCGGATTTTTACCGGAGAGTGATTTTTCACCTTACGATCGAGTCTCACGATGGCGAAATCGTTTCCATTGGTCAGATCGAATTTCTGAAAGACAACTTCCTTGCAGCGATAGATTTCATCCTGAGAGATTTCATATCGGTTTTTCGGATCGACCTCGAAACCAAAAATCCAGGAAGCATTTTTACAGATTGATGAATTGTCGTAGCAGTGACTGGCGGTGAGAATGAGATCGTCTCCAATAAGTGTTCCCGAACAAAGGGCAGCGGCAGGCTGGTCCCTGAAGCGCTCTTTCTGACAAACTCCATCCTGCTGCTCTAAAGTGGGAGCATCGATTTTGTATTTGTTTCCTTTCTTCACCAGAAAACTATCGATGATCAAGGCGGCAGAAGAATCCGCGAGCTTCTTTTGAGCGGGCGTCACACGTGCCGCTTCGATCCGGTCATCATCTCCATAAATACTCCAGCTCACCCCGGGGTTGGCGTGAGCTGAAAGAGTAATAAGGAGAAGAAGAAAGGCCTTCATCATTTACATCCTGCAATCTTTCGTAATGAGGAATTCGTCAACTTCATCGATCCTCACGGTTTCCAGATTATTTTCCTGGAAGTATTTCAGGATCATGTCGGTGCCGACCGCTGAGCTTTCCTGGATATCATGCTGAAGAACCACTCCGCCGGCAGGAGGATCGGTGATGGTCTTCACGACTTTCAGGATTTTTCCTTTGACGGTTTTGTAAGTGATGAGCTTGCCGCCATTCTGGAAGGCCTTGTAGTTGTTCAGAACTTCCTGCGCAGTCATGCCGGGAATCCAGTCACCGGAATCGTTGTCCCAGAAAGTGAAATGAATGCAGTTGTCACCCATGAGTTCCTGGGAAATCTCTTTCAGGACATTCAGGTGATGATAATCTTTTCTGTCGCCGTAAGCGGCATAGGGAAAACGATAATAAGGTTTCGTGAGTTCATGTCCCGCGCGCTTGTACCAGCGGGCAAGATCAATAAAAGATTGTTTCACCCGCGCCTTCCACACTTGGCGAGTGAGGTGATCAGAGTTGTCATGGAAAAGTCCATGCGAACCCACGAGATGCCCTTCATCGAGCATGCGCTTAATGAGCGGAAAAGTTTTTTCGGTGATCTGAGAAGTAAGAACAAAGAAGATCGCCTTGGCGTTGTATTTTTTGAGCGTATCAAGAATCCGCGGAGTTCTTGTCGGATGGGGGCCGTCATCAAAAGTGAGCGCGTATCTTCCGGTGTGATGAAGCGAAGGAGCTCCGTACTGAGTGTAACCGCGATCACCAGTTCCATATGTCCGGTCTTCCGGATACTGGAAGTAGGCGAGTGACGAAAAAGAGAACGTCAAAAGCGAGAGACCAAGAAGGAGCCTTTTCATGCCCCTATTCTAGAGACAATCCTCCCTTCCCCGGGAGCGTCCTGAAGATTCTTCTCATTGTCTAAAGTTTTGACAGTTTCTGACCGATAAAAAAAGCATGAGACGTGAGTTTCTTCTTCTCACCATCCTGCTTTTCTTTTTCACGCCGGTCCTCAGGGAAAAAACCATTCCGTTCAGGGGTCTTGCGAGTTCCTGGAATATGATTCCTTCACAGAGTCTGGCGGGCCTCTATTATCTCTTTAAAGGATACACGGTTGATCCTGAGGATGGTCTCGTTCGTGTTTCCGGCCCGGTGGTGATCATGACCAACGGGGAAAAATTCGGGGCGAAGGTCCATCCCGAGGGCTTCACTGCCGAGGTCCTCGATGAAGACTTCGAAGAAGAGTCAAAGCTCGCAGAATCGGTTTTCGAATCCTCCACAAGGCTCGGACACAAAGTCGGGACCGCTTTCTTAGTGGGTAAAAATCTCGTCCTCACCAATCGCCATGTGATGAATTACACCCCCAAGGACAGAAAGTGGGAGTGCGGACTCTTTTCCGTTAAACTCAATGATCGCGATGAGCGGGTAAAGTGCCGGCGCGTGCGCTACTGCAGTCTTCGCTATGATTATTGTGTGGTGGAAATGGAGAATCTTGATTCGGGTGAGGCCCTCGGTGAGCGCTATCGTCCTCTGAGATTAGCGCTGCGGATGAAAACCGATCGCGATGAACGTGTCCTGCATATCGGTAATGCGGGCGGCATGGGAATTCAGGCCTCACACGGAATTGGAGTTCTCGTGGAAGGGGGAGAGTTCATTCATTTTGCCCCTACACTGGGTGGTTCATCGGGGGCACCGATCTTCAATGAAAGGCGAGAGGTCATCGGGATTAACAGCCGCGGGTCGGAAGATCTTGGTGACTATTCCCATTGCCGCGGGATTCTTTCCGAGACGATTCACAACGAATTAAGACTTACTCATCCAGTGACATTCAAAGAGATTAAGAGCTTCCGTACCGGTCGCGCCGGCCGCGCCCGCATTCTTTCTCCGCGTTGATTCCCGACAAAACTACTTACAAGTTAAGAAAATAACAGACACTCAACTCGTTGTCTGACTGCTTCTCTCCTCGATAACATTCCTTAGAAATAAGAAAACCATTTGGAAGGTTTTTGTTTGATTAAGGAGGATTCTATGTCCCGTCGTCTTACACTTGCGCTCGCGATTTTAGCGATGTCTTTCTCGGCACTCGCTCAAAACGTCGCTGGCTTTCAGACTCACTTCGGTCTTGTAAAAAATGAAGAAGGTAAAGTGATTGCCATCCGTTTGAAGAAAGCGGTGACAACTTTCACGATCAAGCCTTTCCTTGATCAGATCAAGTCTGATCTTATCGCTGCTCAAAGCTCGCTTGCTAAGTCGCCAGCTCAGAAAGAAGCGCAGATCGATGACATGCTCTATTCTCTCGGCATGGATCCTTACGCGAAAGACGGTGCAGAACAAGATGCTCAGAGAATCAAGGAATCCCTCCTGAATCTCCCGAACATCGACGTTGAAGCTGCTTTCACAACAGTCGACGCGAAAGACTTCTGGAAAGAATTCGAAGCAAAACTTAAAGAAGCGATGATGTTCATCGATCCAACGATCCTCACGAACCACGAAGATGCGCGTTTCTTCTATAAGAAAAACGTTACGTATCAGGTTGTGAAATGGGCCCTCGAGCAAGCAGCTAAGCGCTTCACTGACATTCCAGTTCTTAATATCGCATGCTTCGTGATCGTTCGCGTTCACGATCAGATGCTTGAGCAGCGCCTGTTCCACCACAATATGCTTCTTCATTATTTCGAAACTGTGACTGAAGACCAACTCGGCATGACTAAAGAAGAAGTGGACCGTGCAGTATCTTCAATCTATGAGTACCGCATCCAGGTTCAGAATCTTCCGGAGAGTAACCGCGCTGCTGCTGACTGGCTTAACTACGGTCAGAACAATTTCTACAAAATGGTTCGTTCTGGTAACTCTCGTATGCGTGACTGGGCAGATCCGATCTTCGGCGGCCGTTTCACTGACATGAAAAAACTCGACTACGCTTTCGCTGAAGTGACTGAGCAAAGCGCACGCAAGATTTATCACCTTCACGTGAACGCTCACATGTTCACTCAAAAGCCAGCTCTTGCTTACGACTACTCAGCTCCTACAAAAGTGAAGAGAAACCGCGCTCTTCTTAACCTCGCTGGTGTTGGTCTCGGATTCCTTCCGATCCCAAGCTGGATTCAGTCGAACGTTCAGACTTTCATCAAGTCACTCTATGTGGAACAAGTCCGCATGGAAGGCGCGCTCGCTGCTTACTTTGAGATGAACGGTAACACCGACATGCTCAACAAGGTTTACGGCCAGAGAGCTAATTTCTACATTGTTCAATAAGTTTCTGCGGGGCCCGATCTCGGGCCCCGTTTCTTTTTTCATCCCATTCATTATATTTCTCGTTTTGCTTGAAGCTCTTTCATGGGCCTTGATTTCTTTTCGTATTTTTGAAGTGAAACGATATTCAAGTGGCGAGTGGAAGCAGATTCGCCCGCGTATGTGTCGCGGGGCGGCGTGAAGTTGGCGGGCGCGCTGGCAGCTTTCGGGCTTGACGTTGCGGGGCGGCGCTGCTTGGACGCGGGCGCGTCGACCGG
>JBJMLZ010000115.1:0-6485 GCA_045805035.1 Bacteriovoracaceae bacterium | reverse complement strand
GGAGCAGTCGAGAACCAGGTTGGTTCATGCGCATTCGAAGCGTAAGAAACAATTTTAAAGTCGGCCTGAGAAGCATAAGCATCGCCACCGAGAACAATCGCGGCTGCACCGTCATTAATCGTGGAAGCGTTAGCAGCAGTGATGGTGCCGTTCTTATCAAAGGCTGGTTTGAGAGACGGCATCTTTTCAAAGTTTGCCTTACCCGGACCTTCGTCTTCCGCGATATCAACAGTTCCACCTTTGGCAGGAACTTTCACCGCCACGATCTCGTCCTTGAAGGTTCCGTCTTTCACGGAGGCCTGCGCGCGCTTGAAAGATTCCATCGCAAACGCATCCTGTTCTTCACGGGTCATTTTGTATTTCTTAGTACACTCTTCCGCGCAAACGCCCATCGCAATGTTCTGATAAGCATCAGTGAGACCGTCGTATGCCATCGAGTCTCTCATCTCCGTTGGTCCGTATTTAAAACCAGTTCTTGAATTCATGAGAAGGTGTGGAGCAAGTGACATGTTCTCCATTCCGCCGGCAACCACGAGTTGATTATCACCAGTCATGATCGAGCGTGCTCCGAGAATCACCGCCTGAAGTCCGGAGCCGCAAACTTTACCTACGGTTGTTGCGGGAACTGTATTCGGAAGTCCGGCACCAAGAAGGGCCTGACGAGCAGGAGCTTGTCCCACTCCGGAAGTGATCACGTTCCCCATGAAGACTTCATCGATTTTATTTTTATCAACGCCCGCCTTTGCAATCGCACCTTCAATCGCAGTCGCGCCAAGTTTCGGTGCAGGAACCTGAGAAAGTGTGCCCATGAACGAGCCAATTGGTGTGCGTGCGCCACCAAGAATATAAACTGCCATAAGGAGTCCTTTTGCGAATGAAAGATTGTCTTTCTAGTGGAAATATTTTAAACGAATCAAGCGCTGAAATGCACCTAAAAAACCCCTTATTAAAGCAGGAAGTCATGCTGGCAAGAATGAACAAATCCAAAGGCGGAAAGTCTGCTCCTCAGGAATGGCTGGAAGGCCTCTCACGTCTACTCAATGACTCGTATAAACGCGAGTGCAAGGAGCAAGGCCGCTACTTTGATGTCTACGGACAAATCTACCCTGGAGAGCTTCTGCTGATTGTTTCCTGGCTCTCAGAAACTGATGAATATGTTTCTCCGGTTACACTTTTCCTCTCGTGTGAGGCCGATCAAGTAAGTTCTGTGAAAAAGGTGAAAGATACTCAGGAAAATTACGTTGAACTTGTCGGTCTTTTCTTTGATGAGATTCTCGCTGCCAAAGAGTGGGATGAGTTTGAGCCACTCTGGCAGGAAGTCTCTCATAAGAATCAGAACTACTGGTACAAGATCACGCGTGAGAACATCAACGTGACTCTGGAAGCGAACAAGCTTTTAGGGGAAGACTTTGATGATGAGATGGATGAAGAAATAGATCAGTAATAGAAAAGGCCCTCTTTCGAGGGCCATTTTTATATCATTCGTCTTCGTAGCGAAGTGAACTTGAAATCGTCTCAATACCGATATCGTCTCCATCATCATCATCATCATCCGCATTAAGCAATTCATCTTCTTCGAAATCAAACTCCGAGGTGATGTTGAGCTGATTGAGAACAGTGTAAAACTCTTTATCGTCAGAAAGATCTGAGAGGAGAGCTTCGATGTATTTCGGTGGATACTTCGAGATAAGTTCCTCGATGTATTCCTGAAGCTTTCCTTCCTTCAGAATCTCGCGCTTCTTCTGAATCTGCTTCCAGTTACGGAGATAGTGAAGACGACAGTAGCTTTGAGTCGTGCGGATGTTGTCACATCCCTTCTCAACACACTCGTCATTTTTGGCATCAATGAAGAAGTCCATGGTGCCGATCGCTTCTGCAATGTCTTTCCAGTTGAAGTGCTCGCGGAGCTCGGCGATTTCATCACCGATTTTTCCTTCGAGCTCATTCATCATGGCAGCTTTATATTTCTTGCCTTTTCCTTCGAAGATATCGATCTGAACTTCTTCGTCGTACTTAGACTTTCCGCCCTTCCCTTTGTTCTTCTTGGCGTATTCGAGGAATTCGTCCTCGTCTTCGTCACCACCAGCAGCACGGCGGGGAGCTTCGTCTTCAACGTCTTCACCACGAGCGATACGCTTAGCGCGCTCTTTCTCGTCACGGATACGCTGCTTTTCAGCTTCTTTATCAGCTTTCGCTTTGAGCTTAGCGGCTTCTTTATCGGCCTTGGCCTGAAGCTTAGCTTTCTCTTTATCAGCTTTTTCTTTTTCTTTGAGCTTTGCTTTCTCTTTCTCAGCTTTTTCTTTTTCTTTGGCGAGAAGAGCTTTCTCTTTGGCCTTCTCTTTTTCGAGTTGAGCTTTTTCTTTCGCTTTCTCTTTGGCGAGTCGGGCCTTCTCTTTTTCCTGTGCCGCTTTTTCCCTGGCCTTGAGCGCTTTCAATTGCTCTTTGGTCATGGTTTTTACTTTGGCGACAACTTTGGAAACGAGAGACTTGGATTTTTTTGCTGGAGCTGACTTCTTCGCGGGTGCTTTTTTAGCGGGAGCTTTTTTCGTCATCTTCGCTGCTTTTTGAGTTTTTTTCCCAGCGGTCTTTGCTGGTTTTTTCGGCATTTTAGCGGCCGGCTTCTTTTTAGCCATAGATTTCTCCTCAAAAAATACTTAAGCGAATTCAGTGCGTATAAAACAAATTTAGTAGACACACTAGCAAAGCGCTAGTGTGTTTGTGAAGGGAAATTGATTAGATTTGCTTAATGGATCGCCTTGAGTTCGTTCGAAGCAATCACCATTCGTTGAACTTCGGAAGTTCCCTCGTAAATCTCGGTGATTTTAGCGTCCCGGAACATGCGCTCCACCGGGTATTCCTTGGTATAGCCATTACCCCCGCAAAGTTGGATCGCCTTAGTTGTCACCCACATCGCCGATTCACTTGCCATGAGTTTGGCCTGGGCAGATTCCTTGGAGTATGGAAGCCCCGCATCTTTCAGGGCCGAAGCATGATAAATCAGGAGGCGTGAAGCCCCGATCTTCGTACTCATATCCGCCAGCATGAACTGAATGCCCTGGAGATCTGAAAGTGGGGCGCCGAACTGCACTCTTTGTTTGGTATAACGGATGGCATAATCAAAAGCTCCCTGAGCAATCCCGAGTGCCTGGGCCGCGATTCCGATACGACCACCATCGAGAGTTGCCATGGCAACGCGGAAGCCTTTCTCCTGTTCACCAAGGAGAGCATCCTTCGGCACTTTCACTTTATCAAACGCGAGCTGACAGGTTGAAGAGCCGCGGATACCGAGCTTGTCTTCTTCTTTGATGATCGAGAAACCCGGCGTGCTTGTCTCGACGATGAAGCAGGAAATGCCTTTATAGTCCGGAGTCTTTTTTGTTTTCGCGAACACGATACAAACGTTCGCTTCTTTGCCGTTGGTGATCCAGTTTTTTACGCCGTTAATTTCCCAATGATCGCCTTTGTCTTCCGCAAATGTTGTGAGGGAACCAGCATCGGAACCTGCGTTCGGTTCAGACAGACAGAAGCATCCGATCCACTCGCCGGTCGCCATTTTGGGAAGGTATTTTTTCTTCTGCGCATCCGTGCCGAAGTTGAGAATCGGCCAGATCGCCAGAGACGTGTGGGCAGAAACAAACACACCGGAAGAGGCGCAGTTTCTCGAGATCTCTTCAACGATGAGCGAGTAGGAAAGATAATCCATGCCAGCGCCGCCGTACTCTTCCGGAACGTAAGAACCGAGGAAACCGTTTTCCGCGAGCTTCTGGATTTGTGATTTCGGAAGGTGTCCTTCGTGATCAACTTTCATCGCATGTGGGAGGATTTCGGAGTCCGAAAACTTCTTCAGCATGTCGCGAATTTCTTTGTACTTCTCATCGAGCATCATAGTGTTATTTCCCTGTGAAATTTGCTTTACGTTTTTCTAAGAAGGCCGAGGTTCCTTCGATCATCTGCGGCGTCTGGAAAATATTTCCAAACTCAATGGCCTCGATCTCATAGCCTTTTCCGATTGTTGCTTTAGCGCGCGCAATGGCGGCCGGAGAATTTCCGAGAGCAAGCTTGAACCAGTTCTGGCAACCTTCCATAAGTGCCGCTTTATTGTCAAAAAGCTCGAGCGCGATGCCGAGTTTTTTTGCTTCTTCCGCAGTGACATTCCGTCCTGAGAGCATGAGTTCTTTTGCTCTTCTCTCTCCGACAACTCTCGCGAGTCTCTGAGTGCCGCCGAATCCAGGAATGAGTCCGAGTTTTACTTCCGGCAAACCGAAAACTGCGTTGTTGGTGGCAAAAATAAAATCACAGCTCATCGCCATTTCAAAGCCACCACCGAGAGCAAATCCATTCACCGCCGCGATAGTTGGAAACGGAAGGGATTCCATCATGATGGTATTGATCTGGCCGAGCTCAGAGAATGCTTTCGCTTCTCCATTGGTCATCGGTTTCATCTCTGCGATGTCGGCACCGGCGATGAAAGCTTTTTCGCCCTCACCAGTGAGAATCAAACCTTTGAAACTTGATCTCTGAAGCCCCGTGAGCGCGTCTTTGAGCTCGCGGTGTACCTGAATATTGAGTGCGTTGAGTTTTGCAGGACGATTGATGGTGAGAACACCCACGTCACCGGTTGTATCAAGAACAATCGTCTCAAAATTATTTGTCATAAGTGTAGAATCCTTTGCCGTTCTTCCTGCCGTATCTCCCCGCCGCTACATATTGCTTCAGGAGAGGACATGGTCTGTATTTGGTATCAGCAAGACCGTCGTGAAGAACGTTCATGATCGCCAGACACGTATCAAGACCGATGAAGTCAGCGAGTTCAAGCGGGCCCATCGGCTGATTGGTTCCGAGCTTCATCGCTGTATCGATGTCCTTCACTTCCGCCACACCTTCATAGAGCGCGTACACCGCTTCGTTGATCATCGTCATGAGTATACGGTTCACCGCAAATCCCGGATAGTCTTTGGCGCGGACAAAAGTTTTTCCCATTTTTTCCGCAGTGGCGGCGACAGTGTTGAAAGTTTCATCCGTGGTTTCCAGACCGCGAATTCCTTCCACGAGTTTCATCACCGGAACCGGATTCATGAAATGCATGCCCGCAACGAGTTGCGCGCGCTTAGTGACGGCAGCAATTTCCGTGATAGAAATCGAAGAAGTATTGGAAGCAAGAATCGCATCGGGCTTCACAATTTCATCGAGTTTTTTAAAGATTTCAAATTTCAGATCTTTTCTTTCGGTCGCGGCTTCAATCACGAGATCGCAGTCTTTGAGATCACTCATCTCAAGGGTTGCTTTGATTTTTCCCAAAGCATTTTTAGCGTCGTCTGCGGACCACTTGGCCTTCTCTACTCCCTTGTCGAGCTGCGTCTTAATAAAATTGTGTCCGAAATCGAGAGAGTTTTTAAAAGCGTCGAATAGGACAACCTGAAATCCGGTCTGAGCAGCGACCTGAGCGATCCCTCTTCCCATCTGTCCAGCTCCAACAATTCCAATAGTTTGAATATTTCTCATGAGAAAGTGTCCTCCGCCTGAGATAAGAGAGAAAAAAGTATGGCCTAACTTTATGCCGGCGATATTAGTGGGTCAACGAGATTCACTCTTGCAACTTGATCTGAGATTGTTTATAACATCGCAATATTTTTGAAAAAAAATGCACTCAGGAGAACATCAAGTGGCCAATCACAAGTCATCAGAAAAAAGAGCAAGACAAGAAAAAACTCGTCGTATGGCGAACAAGGTGAAGACTGCACGCAGCCGTACAGCTGTTAAAGCACTTCGCGATGCTGTTGCTAAAGGCGACGCAAAAACAGCAAGAGAGCTTCTCGTAAAAGCTCAGTCACTCCTTGCTAAACTCGCCAAGTCACCAGCGATGAAGAAAAAGACAGCTGCGCGTAAGACAGGTCGTCTCGCTAAGCTCGTTGCTACTGTTAAATAAATAATTGCCAGAGACCCTGGCATTTTTAAGAATAAGACCCAAAGTATAACTACTTTGGGTCTTTTTTTTTAAGGGGTCTCTATGAAGTTTTCGTCTCTTGCTCTCCTTCTTGTTTCCCTTCTCTTTGTCTCCTGCGGTCTCCAGTCTATTCCTCAGGCCAACAACAATGTTGAGGCCCAGTGGGCAGAAGTTCAAAACCAATACAAACGTCGCGCTGATCTCATTCCGAATCTGGTGAATACTGTGAAGGGCTATGCCAAGCATGAGCAAGCAACTCTCGAAGGTGTGATTGAAGCGCGCGCGAAAGCAACTGCAGTCAATGTCGACGCCAAAGACCTTAATCCGGAAACACTGAAGAAATTCCAGGAAGCGCAGACCGGTTTGTCGCAGGCACTGGGACGACTCATGGTCGTGGCGGAAAAATATCCTGACCTCAAGGCCAACGAAAATTTCATCGGCCTTCAGTCACAGCTTGAAGGAACTGAAAATAGAATCGCGATCGCTCGTCGTCGCTATATTGAAGCGGTTCAGGAGTTCAACAATCTTGTGACCGTTTTTC
>JBJMLZ010000114.1:0-4204 GCA_045805035.1 Bacteriovoracaceae bacterium | reverse complement strand
TGCCCAGTAAGAAAACATCACGGGCACGGTAGAAAGCACCTGAATCGTGTCGGTTTTCCTTTCCGTGGCCTCGTAACAATTAGGTTCGATCTTCCGGAAAAATTTCCCGGAGTCATCCACCATGTCCGCGCTACAGCTTTTTCCGCAGACGTGGTTATGCTTCAGTTCAATGAATCCACCATAGCCAAACTTTTCTTTAAACTTAGGTATGTCGGGTGGAAGGATGTGTGTGTGGATATCAATTTTCATGACCAGGTTTTTCCGTTGACGGTGCCACACTTTTTACATTTGGTGTGATCAGAATTGTAATAGCGATCAAAGACCGGAGGAAAATCCGTTTCGATGTCTTTCAGCTTAAAGAATTCTTCGTAGAGTTTATTGCCACAATTCTTGCAGTACCACTGAAGGCCATCAATGTTTTTCTCATCTCTCACTTTTTCGATCACGATACCGACAGAGCCGGCCGCTCTCTGCGGAGAATGTGGTACACCACCCGGAAGAAGAAAGACATCACCAGCTTTCAGGTGAATGTCTTCAAACTTACCTTCTTTATTGATCGTGCGAAGAAACATCGTCCCTTCGAGGTGATAAAACCATTCTTCGGTCTGATTCACGTGAAAGTCAGTACGATCATTGGGACCACCCACAACCATCACGATGAAATCTTTCCCACGATGAATGCACTTGTTTCCCACTGGCGGTTTTAACAACTGCCGGTTCTCTTCAAGCCATTTCTGGAAATTCATCGGAGGCATCATGGCATCACCGCTATACATTTGAGTTCGATCGCAATCGGAGTCGGAAGGCAATTGATCTCGATCGTGGTCCGGCACGGTGGATTTTTTCCGAAGTATTCTTTCCACAGCCGGTTATAAATCGGGAAATCGTCTTTCATGTTCGTGAGAAACACTGTTACATCGACAAGACTTTCCCAACTCGCTCCCGAATCTTCGAGAATGTGTCTCACGTTCTGGAAGACCGAGTGACATTGCTTTTCGATATCGTAGGCAATGATATTGCCTTTTTCATCCAACGTCACACCGGGGATTTCTTTCTTCCCGCGCTCGCGTGGACCAACGCCTGAGAGGAAAAGAAGGTTACCTACTTTCCTTGCGTGAGGGTAAGCGCCAACGGGTTCAGGTGCCTTGGATGAATCAATCGCAGACATAGTTATCCCTTACAGATGTTCTTAACATTGCTAAAAAATTCCAGAATGTATTTCCCGCCCTCGCGTCCCCGACCGGATTCCTTCATTCCTCCGAATGGAGTGCGAAGGTCTCTCATCATCCAGGTGTTGAGCCAGACAATGCCCGAATCCATTTTCAGGGCCACGCGCTCGGCCTTATTTTCGTCTTTGCTCCAGATGGATCCCGCGAGTCCGTACTGAGTGGAATTTGCCCATTCGATCACTTCGTTCTCAGTTTCGAACGGAGCGATGGTCGCCACCGGCCCGAAAATTTCTTCCTGATTTGTGAGGCAATAATGACCAAGGCCTTCGATCAATGTCGGAGCGATAAAATATCCACCTCCGATTTTCACATCGTGTCCGCCAGTGAGAATTTTCCCGCCTTCACTCCTGGCGCGATCGATACACTTCATGACTTTCTCAAAATGAACTTTCGAAACCACGGCGCCCTGCTGGGTCTCCGGCAAAGTCGGATCACCTTGTTTGAGTGCTTTCACTTTTTCCACAAGTGCGTTTCTGAATTTTTCGTAAATAGGCTTCTCCACGAAAATCCGCGAGCCACAGAGACAAATTTGTCCCTGGTTAGCAAATGAAGAGCGCACCGTTGTCTCGAGCGTCTTTTCGAAATCACAGTCGGCAAAAATAATATTCGCGTTCTTACCACCCATCTCAAGATGCAGTCGCTTCATGGTTTCGGCGGCATCTTTGGCGATCATCTTTCCGGTAACAGTAGAGCCAGTGAAAGAGAGCGCCTTGATCTCAGGATCTTTCGAGATCGCACTCCCTACGTGTTGACCGAGTCCATGAACAATGTTCAAAACCCCGGGAGGAAGTCCGGCTTCCTGACAAATCTTCCCGAGAAGGAATGCGGTCATGGGTGTGACCTCGGATGGTTTTGCAACGACAGTACAGCCAGCAGCGAGTGCGGGTGCCACTTTCCAGGTAAAAAGATAAAGCGGGAGATTCCAGGGAGAAATACATCCCACCACACCCACCGGAGAATAGTGAACCTGATTCCTGCCTTTCCCTCGCTCATCGAACTCGTGGCTTTTAAAATCTTCAATCGCCTCCGCAAAGAAAGCAAAGTTCTCAGCGGATCTTGGAATGTCGACTGTATTGGAAACTGAAATCGGTTTTCCATTATCGATGGTTTCTGCCATTGCGAGCATGTCGAGATTTTTAGTAATGAGTTCAGAAATCTTCCTCAGATACTTTGCTCTTTCCTGGGCACTGAGATGACTCCAGGCTGGGAACGCTTTCTTAGCCGCTTGAATCGCTTTCTGAACATCAGCTGCTTTTGAACTGGGAACCTGGGAATAAACTTTTCCTGTCGCCGGATTCACATTATCGAGATACTCGCCATCCTGTGGAGGAATCAGCTCGCCACCAATATAGTTCAGGATTTTTTCCATTACTTTTTCTCCGGAAGTAAAATCGCCCGCACTGGTGAAGCATCTCCCCCTTCAATACGAAGTGGAAGCGCAATCAACTGATAAAGGCCCGGCTGCACATGCGTGAGTACAATCCCTTCAAGGATCGCCATGTCTGATTCAAATATCGCTTTATGCGATTCAAGAGTTTTGTCTGTGGCGGGATCAACCGAAGGAGTATCAATGCCGACAAGCTTAACGTTTTTCTTTTTGAGATAATGAATGAGCTCAGCACTGAGAGCAGTGAAATCATTTTTCCACTGATCAGGATTGGTGAACGAGTCCGTGCGAAACAAAATTCTCTCAGACTTGATTTCGTCAGTGAGATCTTCCGGTGTCAGTCGTTCTTTTGCTTTCGTGCGAATCACCTGACAGGGGCCCATGTACAGAGAGAGATCTCTTTGTTCGATAGTTTTTCCCTGACCGTGGTAATGACTTGGGGCATCCGTATGGGCGCCGACATGAAGAGTAGTACGGACTTCGGAAAGATCGAGGTGCTCGCCCTTCTTGAAACTCATGTTGATGTTGCGACTAAACGGAGTGTCGCCCGGAAAGACCGCGATGCCGGGACGAAGGACGGGAGAAATGTCGATATATGGGCCTGTCACATCCATCAAAACTTCCTATGATTTTCCTCGAAATCTTATAACCGTCTGCTCCTCTTGGAAAAGGCATATTGCTCATGGAAAACGACCTCATCCGGAAAATCGCGAAGACTCTTCATGACGCAAGACTAAGTGCGCATTCCCTCCCTCAGTTTTCGAAGGACATAAAGGATTTTCCGAGAGCGAGCGCTTACTCGATTCAGGAAGAAGGGATTCGGATGCGCGAAGAGGCGGGCGAAAAAGTCATTGGCCTCAAGATGGGTCTGACTTCGAAAGGCAAGCGCGAACAAATGAATCTCGATGCTCCCCTCTATGGAGTTCTCACCGACAAAATGCAGGTCATGAACGGTGGAACTTATCATCTGAAAGGTTCCATTCATCCGAAGATTGAACCGGAAGTTGCCTTTTACATAAAGTCTGAACTCAAAGGGAAAGTCAGTCGTGAAGATGTTCTCAATGCCACCGAATCCGTGTGTGCGGCCCTTGAGATTCTTGATTCTCGCTATGAAGGCTTCAAATATTTTTCGATGGAAGATGTGATCTCGGATAATTCTTCTTCGTCACATTACATTCTCGGGCCAAAGTTCACTGATTTCAGAAAAATTGATCTGAAGAATCTTAGTATGAGGATGTTAGTGAATGGTGAAACCAGGATGGAAGGAAACTCGAAAGAGATTTCCGATGATCCGGTGGTTTCGGTGATTCAGCTCGCGGAACTACTCGGGCAGAGGGGAAAATCCATTCCTGCCGGTTGTTTTGTTCTCGCCGGTGCTGCGACTGCGGCGATTGCGCTTGAGCCGGGCATGACAGTTTCGCTTGAAGTGGAATCGCTTCCTACTCTCTCGGTTACGATTAAGGAATAAAATGTACAATTCGTCTCACGACCATATTGATTCCGCTAAAGACCTCGACGCCAAAGATGCGATGTCGAAATTCCGCGCACGTTTCCATTTTCCGGAATCTCCCGGAGGAAACGGACTTTA
>JBJMLZ010000113.1:0-8525 GCA_045805035.1 Bacteriovoracaceae bacterium | reverse complement strand
AGAAAAAGGCCTTCCAAGTTTCCGTCAGGGCGGAGATGCGTGGGAGAACTATTTCCGGCCCTTTTCTGAAAGAATGCCGGATCCTTCCCTCTCTCATTTTCCGAATAACCTCGATATCCAGCTTGATAACTATTGCGACTTGAAATGCCTTTACTGTAATGAAGAGTTCTCAAGCCAGTGGCAGAACGAGAAGCTTCGATTCGGTGAACAAATTTCCACACGGCTTTCAACTGTAAATCCTGAGCTAGAACGGAATTTTTTCCGTTGGTTTGAAACAGTCAAAGATCACCTTGAGCGGATCGCGTTCCTTGGCGGCGAGCCTCTCATCAGTCCCATTTTTTATGATTACTTTGAAAAAATCCTTGCGAGTTATCAGGGCCAGTTTCCGAAAAATCTCAAGTTCAACATCATCACGAATCTCAACACTCCAACGGCGACTTTTGACAGACTAAGAACTCTCCTGGAAACGCACGGTAAAACGGTAAAGTTCCAGATCAACATATCCATGGAGTCATGGGGAGTGCGTGCCGAGCTTATCCGTTCCGGAGTTGACTACAAACGCTTCCTTTCAAACTTCGAGAAGCTCGCGGAGATGGATCATAATATCTCACTCCTTACGATCACTTCACTGAACGTCCTTTGCATTTCGAGCCTCTATCAATATCTGAGATTTGTGATTGATTTGGAGCAAAGAACCGGTCGCAAAATTCCGATTCATTCTAACCTCATTCATTTTCCGGACTGGCTCTCGATTGAACTCACTCATCCGGATTTCTATGAGAAATACATCTCTGATTGCATCAAGCTTATTGAGCACATTCCTCATCATCGCTATTATCTGGATTTTTTAAAATCACTGAAAGATCAGTTCCGGTTCGGACTGCATCCGGAAAGCGTTCGTTTGCAGAAACGCTTTATTCATGAAATGAAAATTCTTTCGGAAAGACGAAATGTTTCTTACCAAAAAGTATTTAAGGAGTACGACTATTTATGGACCGCAAGTTCAGAAGCGTAAAGCAGTTCGTCCGTCAGCCTGATGGCACTGAAAACTACAACGAGCCTTATACTCCGAAAGAGGATATTCATAATTACATGGAAGAACCGGTAATGGGTGCGAAGGTCGATCCTGAACTCGTTTCCTGTCGTTTCAAATGGGACTATCCCATCGTCAATCTCATGTCCGGTCATGTTCGTACGTGCTGCCGGGTTTCCAAGCAGGTCATTACTGAAGCTGATATAGAAAAGTATGGCACTGACGTCATCATGAACCTTCCTTACGAGCAGGACCGCCGTCGGGAAAAGCTCGTTGGAAAAACTCATATCGATTGCGAGTCATGTGTGCGGCTCATGTGGAACGATGCCACTCCTCCGCGTGGGGGATTCCAGAATTTCGTCAACGAATGGCTCATTGATACCAACAAGGCATATCCATATAAAGTAGCTAATACAAAGAAATGGTATCTCGATCACATCCCCCAAAAAGAGGAAGATCTTCCTTTTAACCATCCTCTCCTCCGTTCGGACAAACCCGAGATGCTCGAGATTGTCCTTGGTAACGTCTGCGATCTGAAATGCACTTACTGCTCTGTTCACTATTCGAGTCAGTGGGTCACTGAGCTCGTGAAGTATGGCGAAATGTCACGCGAGGAAGTCGAAAGACAGATGCCGACTGCCCCGGAAAAACTTCAGAAAGTTTTCTGGGAATGGTTCTACGATGTCGGTCGTCACTCTTCACAAACGATCAACATTCTCGGCGGCGAACCTACCTTCATGCCTCAGTTCTATGACGTTCTTGATAAGCTGACTGAAGCTTATAAAGATCTGGGGAAGCGTGACAGACATATCGAGCTTGGCGTTCTATCAAACATGAACACCAGCGCTCACTACATGGACAAGTTCCTTTCAAAACTTCCTGAGCTCACTAAGTATGTCTTCCTTCGCCTGCAACCAAGCATGGAAGCAATGGGACCTCGGGCAGAATATATCCGCTACGGACTTTCCTGGGAGCGTTTTGAAGGGAATATTCGTCGTATCCTTCGCGATCGCTCGCAATATAATCTTTCCGAGAAAAACTTCGGCATGGGCTTTCAGATTGCTCTCAATACCTTCAGTGTCACGAGTCTTCCCGGTTTCATTAAATGGGTGGACTCACTCATCGAGGAATACAATTTCGAATTGGGACTCATGAAAAACGTCGTGAGTTTTCCACGTCATCATAATCCACATATTCTTCCTCCTGATTACGTAAAATATTTAATCGAAGCCCAGGAGTTCGTTGCAAAAAAAGCGGAAAAGAATGACAGAGTGATCACAAAACTTGCACGAGAAAAGCATATTTTTGATCACGGTTCCTGGGCGAGCTACAACCGCGAGCTTCTTGATGGTCTCATTCACAGTATGGGGGCCAATCACCGATCGCAGTTTGACGTGGAAAGCAGACCCTTTTTCTTCGAATTCGTAGAGAAAATGAAGCAGCGTCGTGGGGTGGATTTTCTTCAGGTCTATCCGGAGATGACTGATTTCTATCATTTGTGCCTGAAGATGTGGCGATTGAACAAAACCGTCGAAAATTCTTCGCGGTGAACGACTCAGGCCGGTCAGCTTTATTCCGACCTCCTTGCTTATGATTTGAAGGACCTTTGGCGCCTGGCACAACACTAGATTCCGTAAGTTTACCAGTACCCTCCCTCTAAGCGGGACTTTGACCACGCTTGACAAAAACCGGGTAAACACTTAAAAATCATGATTCAAATTTAAACTCACCTAGGGATAAAGCGGATCTATTTGATCCCCCCGCCAGGTGGTTATTCGTAAGGAGTTCTCATGTACACAGTTGTGGAAATCAAAGGTCACCAGTACAAGCTGAAAGCTGGCGACATGATCGACGTAGAAAGAATCGAAGCTGAAGAAGGCGCGACACTTACTTTCGATCAGGTGCTTCTCGTTGGCGGCGGAGCTAAGACTCTCGTCGGCGCTCCAACTCTCGGCGGTGCTAAAGTTACTGCGAAAGTTGTTCGTCAGGGCCGTACTCGTAAAATTCTCGTTCTCAAGCGTAAGCCAGGCGGCCGTCGTGTGAAGAACGGTCACCGTCAGTGTTACACTGGTCTCTTCATCACTGAGATCAATGATGGCCAGGGTGGCGTTGCTAAAGCAGAAGCTAAAGCAAAGAAAGCAACGAAGTAATTAAACTAAAAAGTAAGTTCAGGAGATAAGACAATGGCACATAAGAAATCGGGTGGTAGTACATCTAACGGCCGTGACTCGAACCCAAAGATGCGTGGTGTGAAGAAATTCGGTGGCGAAGTCGTTCAAACCGGCATGATCATCGTTCGTCAGAAAGGAACTAAGTTCCACCCTGGCGTGAATGTAAAAATGGGTCGTGATTTCACGATCTACGCTATGGTTCCAGGAACCGTGAAGTTCTCTTTCTACAACAGAGACACTAAAATCGTTTCCGTTATTCCAGCTTAATTGATCTTTATAGGTCTTTAGGATAGAGAGGGAGCCACAACAGGCTCCCTCTTTTTTTTTATGAAGTTTATCGACGAAGTAGATATTGAAGTGATTAGCGGTGAAGGCGGAAAAGGTTTCGTCGGATATCGCCGTGAAAAATATGTTCCTTTAGGGGGCCCTGACGGCGGTAACGGCGGCAAGGGTGGCGACATCATCTTCGAAGGTGATGAAGGCATGAACACCCTCATGCACTTCCGCGGTTTGAAAACTTTCCGCGCAGAAGAAGGCGTGAATGGCTCTGGCTCTAATATGACCGGTGCCGAAGGAAATGATCTCATTCTGAAAGTTCCGGTGGGAACTCTCATCACCAATCGCGAGACCGGAAAACTCCTCTGCGACATCACAGAACATGGTCAGCGCTACGTTGCTGCTGAAGGTGGCCGCGGTGGTCTCGGAAATTCTGCGTTTAAAACTTCAGTTCGCCAGACTCCAAACTTCGCGCAGAATGGCGAGCCGGGAACTGCAGTTCAGATTCACCTTGAAATTAAACTTCTCGCGGACATTGCTCTCATCGGTCTTCCGAATGCGGGAAAATCCACTCTCATCAGCGCGATCTCTGCTGCTCGTCCGAAGATTGCGGATTATCCGTTCACGACACTTGAACCAAATCTCGGAGTGGTTCAACTCGGGGAAAAAACCGTCGTCGTCACTGATATCCCGGGACTCATTGAAGGAGCTGCAGAAGGAAAAGGACTTGGGATCAAATTCCTGAAGCATATCGAAAGAACTTCAGCTCTCGTTCATCTCATTGACTGCTCGATGTTCCTCGAAGAGTTTGAAGCGATTGAAGCGTATGCCACGGTCAGGACTGAGCTTGAAAAATACAGTCCGGAAATGCTCAATAAAAAAGAAATCGTGTGCCTCACTAAAATCGATGCGATGACGGAAGAAGAAATTGAAAAGTTCCGCTCTCACATGGAAGAGCAGCTTGACCGGAAAGTCCTTCCGATCTCAGGTGTCTCCGGCCGCAACATTGATCTCCTGAAGCACCTCATGCTAAAAACCAAAGAAGTGATTGAAGAAGAAAGGAAGGCCAAAAATGGCACAAAATGAATACGTTCAGAATGAAGTAAAAAAGGTCCTCGGGAACTTTGAGTTTCCTCTGAATAACGCCATGGCGACTGCCTGGATTCTGGCCAACTACAAGGGCGACAATCTCAAGATCTTCGACATGAAAAAATCAACTTCACTTTGCGACTTCGCAGTCATGGCCACTGCTCAAAACGCGACACAAGCGCGCGCGATGATCGATGAAGTTTCAAGAAGCCTGAAAGAAAATGGCGCCAACATTCTTTCTTACGAAGGTTACGAAGGTGCTGACTGGATTCTCCTCGATACCGGTGACATCATGGTTCACGTGTTCACGCTTCACGCCCGGGACGTTTACGATCTCGATCTCGTGTACGCGAAGAACCCTCAGGTCAAAATTCCTGAAGAATTCTACTTCGGGAAACCTACCGAAGTGTCCAAAGACCGCGCAGATCTCAAGGGCTATTTCTAAGTGGCACGCGAGCTTCACCTGATTGTTGTCGGGAAGCTCAAAGATTCGCATCTTGAAGCGATCGAAGCCGATTATTTAAAACGCATCACTAATCCCCCCCTGATTATTCATGAGCTCAAAGCTTCTGCGGAAAACAAGGAAGCTGAGGGCGACGCGATTCTTCGCAAAATGAAGGATCTCGGAGTCACTCATCTCATTGTGATGAGTGAGTGGGGTAAAAAACGTACGTCTGTGGACTTTGCCGAATGGTTAAAAGACCTCGTGGAAAAACAGAATAAGGTCGCGTTTGTGATCGCAGGGGCCGAAGGTTTTTCCGAAGAAGTCCTCAAGGCCACCAAAGAAAAAATCTCTCTTTCTGATCTGACGTTTCCACACAAGATCGCACGGATTCTCCTCGTCGAGCAGCTCTATCGGGCCCAGACCATCAGGACCGGTCACCCCTATCACAATTAACGCCCTGAACGTTTCGTTTTGGCCCGTGTCATCGGCTCAATGAGCATGCATTTTACGGCCGGCCTAGGTTAAAATATTCCTACTTAATTACCCTCAAGCTGCCGGGGAGAAATATGCATACTATTCAAGGTCTCAGCCCCCGTGTTCTGCTGGTTGTTCTCGACGGCTTCGGACACAATCCCGCCAACACCAACAAGAACGCGATTCGTACTGCGCGAAAGCCAGTCATCGACGATATTTTTACTCATTACCCTTTCACGACGATCGAACCTGGTGGCGAGGCAGTTGGCCTCCCGAAGGGTACGGCAGGAAACTCGGAGGTAGGACATCTCAATCTCGGAGCCGGCCGTCCGGTTCGCCAGGATCTTGTTCGTATCAACGAATGTATTGAACAACATTGTCTCGGTGAACTTCCGCGCTTCAAAGAAAGGGTGGAGTTCGCTAAGACAGGAACGAAGCGCATTCACCTCAGGGGACGTCTGTCTGAGGGAGGCGTGCATGCGCACATCAATCACCTGAAAGAAATTCTTCGTCTTCTCCGCGAGCACTCTGATCTCCGGATTTTTCTTCACGCTTTCATGGACGGAAGAGACACCGCAAAGGATAAGGGTGTGCAGTACGTGAAAGAAATCCTCCAGCATCCAGGATTTATTTTTGCGAGCATGCAGGGTCGCTCGATCGGTATGGATCGCGATCGTCGTTGGGAAAAAATCGAACGCTGCTACAAGATGATGATTGGTCAGGGTGAGAAGACCACGATGAAGCCCGAGCAATATGTGCTTTCTGAATACAAGCAGGGGAACTACGACGAGTTCATCACTCCTGCCCTCTTCACTGATGAAGGTGCGATTCGTGAAGGCGATACCGTCTTCTTCTTCAACTATCGTCCGGATCGCGCGAAGCAAATCACGATTGCGATGAACGACAGAAAGTTCAAGGAATTTCCGGCGCCAGTGCATCCGGGATATTTTCTCTGCATGACTCCTTATGTGCCAGATGAGTGCCCGGATCTTCCGGTGCTCTTCGATAAGGAAAAAATCCGTGGTGGACTTGCCGAATACATTTCTAAGCTCGGCAAGGGACAATTTAAAATCGCGGAAACCGAAAAGTATGCGCACGTGACTTACTTCTTTAACGGCGGCGAAGAGAAACCTTTTCCGGGTGAAGAAAGATGTCTGGTGCAATCACCGAGAGAAGTCGCGACTTACGATCAGAAGCCGGAGATGAGCTCAAAAGAAGTGACGGACAAACTGATTCACGCTCTCCATGAAAAAAAGTTTTCTTTCTATCTCGTGAACTACGCCAATGCCGACATGGTTGGGCACACCGGAAATTTTGAAGCGGCAGTGAAAGCGATTGAAGCACTCGATGAATGCATGGGTCGTCTAAAAAAAGTTTGTGAAGAAGAAAACATCACAATGATCATCACTGCCGATCACGGAAACGCGGACCAGATGTCTTACACCGATGGTGGTGAGCACACTTCGCACTCAGAAGCGGAAGTGCCGTTCTGTATCGTGCATCCGAAGCTTCGCGACCAGGACATCATGGTGAACTCGGACAATAAGGTGAAGGCGCTGAAAGACGTGGCCCCGACAGTTTTAAAAATTCTCAATATCAACAAGCCTCAGGATTTCACCGGGCAATCGGTCTTCGTTTAAAGGACGTTTATGGCATTTACCCACATCGGTCTTCTTTGCTCCGGCGGCGACTCTCCGGGAATGAACTGCGCGATTCGTGCGGTAGTGAGAACTGCTCTCTACCACGGCATTCAGGTCACGGGGATCAAGCGCGGATACGCTGGTCTTCTTCGCGGAGAATTCATGCCGATGAATCTTTCGAGTGTGGGGAATATCATCCAGCGTGGAGGAACGATCCTTCAGACTTCTCGTAGTCCGGAATTTTTAAAACCGGTGTTCAGAAAAAAAGCTGTCGATATCCTTCGCGCGCAAAGGATTGAAGCTCTCATCGTGATCGGCGGCGACGGTTCCTTCAATGGTGCCAAGGCCCTCTGGGATGAGCATCAGTTTCCGGTGGTGGGAATTCCCGGAACAATTGATAACGATATTTCCGGTACGGAATACACGATCGGTTTTGATACCGCAGTGGAAACTGCGATCGAAGCGGTCGACAGAATTCGTGATACCGCTCACTCGCATGCGCGTACCTTCCTCGTGGAAGTGATGGGCAGAAATTCCGCCGCCATCGCTCTCAAAGTTGGAGTCTGTACCGGTGCGGAGAACGTTCTTCTTCCCCATGAAAAAGTTGATCACAAACGCATCGTCGATGATGTTCAGCGCGGCGTCGCGCGTGGAAAAGATTCTTCCATCATCATCGTTGCGGAAGGACCAACTGCAGGCAGAAGCTATGAAATTCAAAATGTCCTGAAGGACATGTATCACATGGATACGCACGTCGTAATTCTCGGGCACATTCAGCGTGGTGGTTCCCCTTCTGCCAATGACCGTTTCATTGCCTCCCAAATGGGTAATCTCGCGGTCGAGGCCCTAAGAGCGGATAATTTCCCGTCGGTGACGGTTTACCGCGAGGGGAAAGTCCTCATGGCACCACTGGATGACTGCACGACTAAAGCCGACAACAACTTCATCGAGTACAAGACTCTCGCGCAGACACTATCGATCTAAGAGGCAACCGCCTCTTTAAAGTTCAAGGTCGAGATTCCCTGAAAGAGATCTTTGCCATCAATAATTCCCAGCGGACACTCTCGATCGAGTCCGCTAATCAGATGCAGTTCCGGAATTTCAATAAGCGACGAAATGGACCGGTAGGGAGGCTCCTCTACCAGTCCACTCGGCGTCAGCGATCCCGATGCGAAACAATTATCAAGCTTCGAGATCGGAAGAAGTCCTGCCAGATACCAATAATGAAGTAAAAGGGGGTACTCGAGCCACTTCACCGAATTGGACTCAAGATCACCCAAGTCATCCGTTAGTTCCACATTGAGAACAAACCGCTTAAGAGGAATCTGTAACTGTCGCGTGCGAGTGATGTAGACAATTTTCTCTTTGATCGCCTTCCCGTATTTCCCGAGACCGTT
>JBJMLZ010000112.1:0-21501 GCA_045805035.1 Bacteriovoracaceae bacterium | reverse complement strand
GATAACACGGCGAGGGAAATAAAAAAGGGGCTCTTTCGAGCCCCTTATCGTTAAAGATATTTGTCGAGAGCAAGCGGAGTGTAAGGGAGGTCAAGGTCACGAGCTACTTGCTCATACACGAGTTTCCCTTTGTAGATGTTCACACCGAGGCGAAGGGGCTTGTCTTTCATGATCGCGCGGTCAACACCGTCCCGAGCAAGCATACGAGCATACTTCAGAGTTACGTTCGTAAGAGCATAAGTTGATGTACGGGCAACTGCACCTGGCATATTGGCCACACAGTAGTGAACAACGCCATCAACGACGTAAGTTGGATTTTCGTGAGTGGTTGGCTTACAGGTTTCGATACATCCGCCCTGGTCAACCGCGATGTCGACAACCACAGAGCCCTTCTGCATCTTCGAGATCATATCGCGAGTCACGAGCTTCGGAGCTTTTGCACCCGGAACAAGAACCGCGCCAATCACGAGATCTGAGGCGAGAACACTTTCTTCGATGTTGTGTGAGTTCGAGAAGATTGTGTTCACTTTGTTTTCGAAAAGCTGATCAAGTTCAGCCAGACGCTTCGTCGAAAGATCGATGAGAGTTACGTCTGCACCCATACCGACTGCCATCTGAGCTGCGTTTGTTCCCGCGATACCACAACCGATGATGGTAACTTTCGCGCGACGAACACCCGGAACGCCTCCGAGAAGAATTCCCTTACCGCCTTTGTCGAGCTGAAGGTAAGAAGCACCGACCTGAACTGACATACGGCCAGCAACTTCTGACATAGGAACGAGAAGTGGAAGAGAGTTGTCTTCGAGCTGGATAGTTTCGTACGCAATACAAGTTGAACCGGACTTCATAAGGCCTTCTGTCTGCGGCTTATCAGCTGCAAGGTGAAGGTACGTGTAAAGAATGTGGTGTGGTTTAAGAAGCGCGATTTCGTTTGGCTGAGGCTCTTTTACTTTGATGATCATTTCGCCAGTCGCGAAACAGTCTTCGAGTGTCGGAAGGATTTTTGCTCCAGCCTTCACATATTCTTCGTCAGTGATGCCAATGCCCATGCCGGCATTTTTCTGAACGAAAACTTCATGGCCGTCCTGCACGAGCTGACGGGCACCGGATGGCGTAAGACCAACACGGTTTTCATTGTTTTTAATTTCCTTAGGAACAGCAATTTTCATAATTCTCCCTTTGGGTGAATAGACTAATTGGGGGTAAAAAATTTCACCAATTCTACACTGTTTTTGGGTCTAAGAATAGAAGAAGGTTGCTCCGTCGAGGCCGATGACGACGTTTTTGGCACCTCGCGCCTTAAGTTCGCGAAGGAGTTCGAGATGTTCGAGTTCGTGGCCCATGTGGGTGAGGACGGCGAGCTTCGGTTGAATTTTTTCGATGTATTCCAGCGATAATTCCAGATGAAGATGTGTCGAATGTTTGGTCAGTCGCAGACAATCGATGACAAGGATTTCAAGCTGAGCGTCACGGAGAACTGTTAAAACTTTTTCAGGGATCTCCCGCGTGTCGACGACGTAGGCACACTTGTGATGAAGAATAGCGTAAGTGTCTTCATGGCCATGAGGCATCGGCATGAGTCCGATCGTTTCGCCAGCAATCGAATGAATTCCCTCAGTCACTTCATGCAGATCAAGAAGCGGAATTCCTCCTCCGAGAATTGCTTTGTCCTGAAAGTAAGTGTCGCGCTCGAAGATGTATTTAAATTTTCTTCTGAGGTCTTTACCAGCATCGGGTGCAGTGAAGACCGGTATCGGGCGACCGGTTTTAAAACCAAAGGGACGAAGATCATCCATGCCATGAGTGTGATCAGCGTGATCATGCGTGATGATCACTGCATCGAGTGAGTCAATGTCATTACGAAGAAGCTGTGTCCTGATATCGGGCGGCACGTCGATGAGGATTTTTTTGCCTGTCGATGTTTCGATAAGTGCTGAAGTGCGAAGGCGTTTATTTCTCACATCGGTTGATCGACAAACATGGCACTTGCACCCTAAAATAGGAACTCCTGTACTTGTACCTGTACCCAGTAGGGTAATCTTGTTCATGCGAAGGATCTTACTATGAGATTGGCCTTTCTTATTCTTTTTCTTTTTGTGGGTTGCTCCACGGGCACTTCGAAGAAAAAATCTTCTTCTTCCGCTTCCGGACTGACGGAAAGCATTCATCTTGATGTCGAAGAGATGAAACTCGGTAACGGGATGACCGCTCTCATCGTGCCGAACCACAAGCTTCCTATCTTCAGCTTGTACATGTTCTACAAAGTGGGCGGAAAAAATGAAGTGAAAGGCATCACCGGTGCTTCACACTTTCTTGAGCACATGATGTTCAAGGGCGCAAAGAAATACGGCCAGAACAAGATCGACTTTTTAATTGAAGGTTCGGGCGGCTCGACCAATGCGTACACTACGAATGATCAGACGGTGTATTATGAAAATCTTCCGACCACTGAGCTGGAAAAAATTCTCGACGTCGAATCTGATCGTCTCGAAAATCTTCTGCTTGATCCGGAAGCATTTGATAAAGAACGTTCAGTTGTCCTGGAAGAAAGAAAAATGCGCTATGAGAATTCTCCGCGCGGACAGCTCTATCTTGAGCTCATGCAGTCTCTCTTCAAGGGAACTCCGTACGGAACATCTGTTATTGGCGACATTCCAGATCTCAAGACTGTGAGTCGTGAACAGATCCACGCTTACTTCAAGCGGTTCTACGCTCCTAATAATCTCACGCTGGTGCTGTCCGGTGATGTTGATCCTGAGTCTGCGAAGAAAATCATCGCGGAAAAATTCGCCCCGATTCCTTCTTCGCCGACAGTGAAGGAAGCTCATGAATCTTTGAAGGATGAAGGCTTCCAGCCGAAGCTCACCGAGAGTCTTGTGGTCGCGAAAAAAGGTGAATCACCATCACCGCTTTTCATGCTCGCCTGGCCAACCGTGAAAGCGGGCGATGAGAAAGGCTACGCACTCGACATTCTCTCTTCGATCCTTGGTTCGGGAAAAAGTTCTGCCCTCATTAACCAGTACATCCTGACCGACAAACCAATGGCGACGTCCATGTATGCGGCCCACCAGCAGCTTGAGAAAGCAGGTTTCTTCTTCGTTGGTGGTGAGCTCGTTCGCGGAGTGAAGATTGATGAGTTCAGGAACGATCTTCTCGCGAAGATGAAAAGTTTCTGCGCCAGTGAAATCACCGCAAGAAACATCCAGAAAATTAAAAACAACTATCTCGTCGATCTCTATGCGGGACTTGATACCAATGCCGGACTTGCGCAATTTCTCGGTGAGCGCGAACTTCTCTTCGGTGACTGGAGAAAGTATCGCGACGAGCTGGCACTTTATGAAAAAGTGACAGTGGATGACGTGAAGACCGCGTGCACTCACCTTGCGGATGAGAAAAGCATCTTTGTATCGGTCTGGAGTAAGAACAAGTAGGACACATGAAAAAATATCTTCTTCTTTCGCTCTTCATTTTTACACAGGCAAACGCCGCGACTTCTTTTCTTGATAGCGTGAAGCGCTTGAAGTGGGGAGACCTCGAAGTTGTTTGGGTTGAGGACGAAAAGTTTCCGCGATTCACTGCCTCGGTTTATTTTGAAGACGGTGCACTGAAAGACAAAGTTCCGGGTACGACTCAGACTACTTTCGAGCAGCTTTCGGCGGGCACCAGCAAGGAAACTCAACGCCAGATTGCGGAGTTCTTTGATTTCTACGGCGCCAATCTCAAAAACTCAGTGACTCACGAATATTCCGTCTCCAGTGTCCAGGCCCTCACCCGCGATATTGAACCTGTGATGGGGAAATTCTGTGAGCTTTGGAAAGATGCTCAATATCCGGAAGGTGAACTTCGTTCCTACATCAGCCGCTCGAAGAGCCAGCTGAAAAATCTCGTGACTTCTCACCAGAATCTCGCGGACCGCGTGTTCAGAAAACTTTCTCTGGCGGGAACCCCGTATGAAACTCCGGTCGAGGGGACGCTCGCGGGTTATGACAAACTGAACGCGGGCCTTCTGAAGACTCGCCTTGCGGAACTTCGAAACGCCCGCAAAGTCCTTTATCTCGCGGGCCCGAAAGAAGTTCTTTCAATGGAGAAGACTCTCAGTAACTGCGGATGGACGAGTGGAAAAAAACTTCCTGAGCTCGAACTCAAAAAACCGGGAAGTCAGTCCGCGATCTATCTGATTCCGGTTCCAGGTGCCAACCAGGCACAGATCCGCATCGGTCGTTATGTGACAAAAAGAGAAGTGGAAGGAAAGTATGACCAGTTCCAGTTTCTCGCTTCTTTCCTTGGCGGAAGTTTCACTTCTAAGCTCGTACAGGAACTTCGAGTGAAACGTGGACTTACTTATTCGGCGGGTGCATACGTCGCGGTTCAACGCGATTATGGTCGCGCAGGCATCACGACATTCTCAAAGAGTGAGACGGCAGCAGAGGCGATTGGTATTGTTCGCGATGTGTTTGCCGAAATATCCCAGGGTGGAGTGACACCTGAAGAGTTCAAGCACCAGCAAGGACACATGATCGGCGGATACGCTTTCGGTTTTGAAGAAACCAGTGCTTTCATCGGCCAGCTCATGCTTTATGATCACCAGAGAAGACCTTTAAGTGAGCTTCAGGAATTCCCGGAAAGAATCGCAAAACTCAAGCCGAGTGATCTTTCTCACGCAAACCTTGAAGTGTTTCCATGGGAGAAGCTCACTATTGTGGTGGTAGGGGATAAGAGTCTTGAAAAATCTCTTTCGAAGATTCGTCCGGTGAGAGTCTTAGACTACAACGATTTTCTCTAGAGATTTTCGGTAGAGATTTCGGTTTCGATGACGGCGCCCGGATAAACAACGAGGCGCCCGGACTTGAGTGTTCCGATGATCTTTGCGGATGAACGCACGGACACAAGTCCGGAGCATTCAATCTCTCCTTCCACGGTCCCGAAAATTTCGACGTCTACCGCTTTAATTTTCCCTTTCACGAAAGACCCGCGTTCAAGCACGAGTTTACCCGGGCCCTGGACTTCAATGGAGCCATGAATCTCTGAAGTGATGATGGCATCTCCGGAGAGGACAACATCTCCGATAATCTTCGAGCGTGATCCGAGAACATTGTAATTAAAATCGTGGAAGTCCTGATCGCTTCTCATCCCTTGGCCCCCACTTTAAATGATTCGGTTTCTTTCACGAGGAGAAGATCTCCTTCGCGACTGAAGATATAAATCACAAACTTTACGTTCTCACCGACCAGTCGATGCATGAAATCCGCATTCGTTGGACGGAGGCGCGAGACCGAGAATGGCTCACCGGAAGTGTATTTGATTCCTTCGGCGAAAGTATCGTTGGCCTCTTTTGGGTAGGCCATGATGCCACTTTCGGAAATCATGAACACAAGCACGTTCCCCATGACTTTATGTTCAGGATTGGAACTTGTGATAACAAATTTCAGAGTGACTTTGTTGTTGTCCTGATCGAGCGCGAACTGATCAAGGCTCACGCGCTTTTCGTTGATCAGGTTCTGCATCCCGTAGGGACGCTTGATTGCGAGGAGATAGGGCTCTTCGGTTCCCGCTGCTGAAGGAGTTGAAGAAAGCTTCGTGGTGAGGTCTTCATTACTTTTTTTCAGGGACTCAATTTCGTTTTTCAGTCCAAGGACTTCAGAATCTTTTTCAGTGATAACAGAAGGAATCTGGGGAACTGGTGCCTTCTGCACGCGAGTGCCGAGTCCCCAGAAAAAAAGCGCGCTGAAAAGAATCAGGAGCGCCAGGGGGGCCGTAACAAAAAGTGTGCGAATAAATTTCTTGGAGAAACGGAAATAGCGTGGAGGAAGGGGAGCATCGTAAATGACGATGGAGACTTCTCCTCCTGGCTGTTGGATCGCCTCTTTCATGCCTATTCTTTAAAGTAACGGTTCTGAGGAGTGAAGGCCATCTGCCGGGTGTTGGCGGTCTTGTCGAAGAGCTCGCCCACAATCTTCCAGTCGTAATTCAGATCCTTCATGAGATAAAGCGTCTTCTTGCCGGTGTCGTTGATCGTCGCCGAGTGATAGTCCTGTTCGAGAGTGACAACGGCGTATTTTTCATTGGCCATGATGGAAATGAAATTGAAGTTGATCACCGGCTTACCAGGATTGGAGAAGACTGCTTTCTTGTAAGCTTTGAAGCTTTCGTATTTGCCCTTGCTGCGATCCCAGAAGCGGTCTTTGTCGTAGGCGGCGATGTAGTTGTCGAAATCTTTTTCCTGCCAGGCCTTCGACCATTTCTGAACAGTTTCGTGAAGGTCTTTGCGGTTTCTTTCCCAGCTACTTTTATTCAGATGGAAGATGTCCTGAACAACGATGATCGGAGTGTGACCGATTTCAATGTACTGAGACACATCTTTCAGGTCAGCGTTCTGGACAACCACGCAGCCTTTGGAGTCAAGGCCCTTGGAGATACGGTTATCGTCATCTGTGGAGTGGAGCCAGATGCCTCCGCCACCATTCTGTTCACGATTATCGATGAAGTTTGGATAGTTCATCGGGAAAGCACCGGCGCCGTAAATCTTGGCGTAATCGCCGTGACGACGATGGAGTTCCTGCTTGGAGAGAAATTCTTCGAGAGTGTAGATGCCTTCCGGAGTTTTGTGATCTCCGCTCATCGCCTTGTCGCCCTTAAATTTTCCGGTGGCGATACTGAAGGTCTTGATGAGCTTCGGGTAGCTCTTGTCGTTTTCGTAAATAAACAGTTTGTGGGTGGACTTTTCGACCAGAAAAACATGGTGAGCGAAGGTCTCATCCATCATTAAGATATTGGAAGGAAGGAAGTTTTCATCAGCGTGAACGAGCCCGACAAATACGGTCAACATCGTCGCGACGATCGCAGACATTTTTTTCAAGAGTCCTCCAGGTTGGGAAGCCTCTCGATTGTATTATGGGCCCCACTGGGAATCAATAGTGAGAGAGGTGCAATCTTTGCCGTACTTCGGAGTCTTCCCAAGTAAGTTATCATTATCTCTGAGGACAAAAGAATGACCTACTATTTTGTTAGCTTTGATCCGGCAAAGTTCGGCGAATTCACCGAACGTTTTCCTGCTCTCGATGGCGGTAGCTGGATTAAAAATGCTCAAGACCTGAAGGCCGCGCTACAAAGCGGGGCAAAGGCGAGCATTTTCTTTTTTGATCTTCCTCCTGATCCTGAAGCGATTGATGATTGGGTCATGATCGTGAGAGACGCTTCACCATCATCGCGGATTATTTTCGTCACCAGCGATATGAAACCGCATGACCTGAAAGTTCACCAGCTTTCGCCGGTCGGCGGAGACGCTTATGTGTCCCGTAATGCCTCACCGGAAACTCTGGAACGAATTCTGAGCGGACTGGGACAGGAACTCACAAATCTTCGTGGGAACAAGCTGGAAGATTCTTCTGCCAACGTGGCCAGTCGTTTTGACATGAGTTCGCTGATCAAATTCAAAAACAATGATCTGAATAAAGAACTCGATGAGCTTTTCCGTGAGGCCGCGCCCGAGCAAAAACAAAAACCTAAATTTCAAAGTCTTGCAAATTTAACTCCCGAAGAGGGAGAAGACGACGGATCTGGAGCGAATATGAGTGATAAAGACCAGGAACTTTCTCTCACCGAATTTGATGAGCTTGAAATTTCTGACACACCTGAACTTCCTCCTGAAACTCCGGAAAATGAGAGCGGACTTGACCTGGATCTCGGTGACGGTCTTTCGCTTGATCTCGGTGATGCTGATGTTGGCAGTTCAAATGAACCATTGGAAAATCTCGGTGAGATCGATCTCGGTGGCGGTGATGATCTGTCGCTCGGAAAGCTTGATCTGGGGAGTGCGGACTTAAGTGAAGCTCCTGTCGAAGAAACCAACGAAGATGAACCTTCGGGCCTCGTGTTGACCGATAATTCCGAGGCGGTCGATCTCGACTTCGGATCATTAGGTGGCGAAATATCTGCAGACGCCAAAGAGAAACTCGCAGAGATCGATGCGATCATGGAACATGATTCTAAAATCATGACCGTGCCTGAGGACCTCAATCTCCTCGAAGATGCTGCGGAAATGCTCACTGGAACTGGCGGTGGAGAAGGAAATCTTTCACTTGAACCTGAACCCGACTTCAATCTTGCCGAAGCAGAGTCTGATTCTCTTGATCTGGGCGGAATTGATGACAGCATTGCTGAAAGTAAAGGTGAAGAGAAAGCGCTTAATCTCAATCTTGCTGACGAAGGTTTTGCCATCGCTGATATCGCACCTGCGGGAAGCGATGACCATATTGATAGTGATCTTGATCAACCACTCGTAAGCGACGACATTGATCTCGGAAATCTCGATTTTGGCAGTGAGCCTGAGGAAGAATCCAAACCAGTAGTCGCGGCCGCACCGGAAAAAGAAAAGACCTTAACATCAACGAAGATCAAGCGTAAGAAAGAAAAAGAAGAGAAGTCGGAAGTCCGTGTGGTTCAGCAGCCTGAAAAACCTATGGGCCAGGAATTGCGGGAAATCTCGGGCGCCTATTCGGCCGAGCTTGAGCGCATGCAGGCCACTCTTTCTAATCTTCGCTCAGACCGTGAAGAACTTCTCGCCAAGATTCAGAACCTTGAAGAAGAAAAACTTCTTCATAATCGCCAGACCCTTAGTCTTCGTGCCGAGCTCGACGAGAAAAAGATCGAGCTTTCTATCGTGAGGAAAAAACTGAACGAAGATATTTCTGAACTCAAGGATCGCGTGCGTCTCGAAGAAGAGCGCCGTCTCATTCTTGAGGAAAAAAACCGCGTGCTCCGCGAAGAAGTGGAGAAGTCCGCGCAGAAAAACCGCATCGACGTGAAAAAAGTCCAGCTTCATGAAAGAGAACTCGAGCAAAGACTCGAGCTTTTGAAGGCAGACGCTGAGACGCAGATACGTAATCGCGATTTGAAGATTCTGGAACTCAAGCGTAAGATCGACGCCATGGAATTTGACATGGAATCCATTCAGACCCAGGAGAAACGTACGGTCGAGTCGAGGTTTGAACTTGAAGACAAACTTGAGAAAGCAATCAAGACATTACGGGGAGCGATTTCCGTTCTTGAAGATGAGACCGACAAGGGCGCAGCCCTCGAGGCCCTGAAGAAAAATATAGACATGTAATGACGAAGAAAAACAAACTCGAAATCATCTGCATCGGTCTTGATTCTTTTTCCATTGAAGCGATTAAAAAATCCTTCCGGGAAAACAAGGTCGATTATCATTTCTCCTACATCCAGGAAGTAGGCGATCTCCTTGCGTTCGGAAAACGCGAGGCCGACGCTGTTTTCTTCCAGTCCAATCGCCAAAGTCAGAAGACCATCGATGACATCCGTCGCATCCGCCATGTGATTCCTCGTGCCGCGATCACGCTTCTTTCACCACGTCCGGATATTTATGGCATCGTCGGATCGTTCCGCGCCGGGCTTTTCGATTTTTTGAGTCTTCCGGTGGATTCCAACGAAATCCGTACTGTGATTTACAGGCTGAAACTCCACGGAACAATTCAGACCGGCCAGTGGAATCCGGAACGCGCGGTTCTGCATCTCTTTTCCCGACCGGAGAGCTTCTCTTCCGTTCGCGATATTTCCTATGCTCTCAATCAGTATCTGAATCTTTTCTTTGAGCGTGAGAAGGAACTTCATTTCCAGATAACTGAGCAGCGATTGCAGTCTCTGAAGAGAAAGCTGAAATTGAAAGATCACCAGATGAAGCGCATTCAGCGTTTCATGGCGGATGAAACGGGCCTCGTGTTCGGTCTTCGCTACCGGGAGAATCGTTTTTACTTCCTGGTGAAGCAAGGGGATGGAACATTGACGTATCTCGTGGTGAAGAACACTTCTCCCTATTCGATCAAAGAAATTCTTTCTGATTACCTCTCCAACGTGCTGAAGACATCAGTGACCATTCTCATCGAATCCAAGAAGCGTGAAGAAATGCGTCTTCTTTCTCTCACGGATGAAATCACCGGACTCTACAATCAGCGAAAACTGGTTGAAGACCTCGATCTCTTTATCAGTCGCTATCATCATGACCGCAACGGCTTTGCGCTATTGTTTGTAGACATCGACTACTTTAAGAACGTGAATGATCAGTTTGGTCACGTCGTAGGTTCACAGCTGCTGATTGATATGGCGAAAGTGGTGAAGAATCAGCTTCGCTCAACCGACCTCGTGTACCGCTATGGCGGAGACGAATTCATTGTCCTTCTTCCCCGCACTAACATTGATGAGTCTAAGATGATCGCCCTGAGAATTTCCGAGGCAGTTAAAGCTGCGGAATTCGATATCGATCGCGAGAAAAAATACCGTCTTTCACTTTCTATCGGCATTGCTGAGTATCCTTCAGATGCGGAGACCGCTAAGTCGATCATCGAGTTCGCGGATAAGATGATGTACATGAGTAAGAAGTCAGGTCGGGGGAAGGTCTTCCACGTTAGTGAAGTCGTAGCTTAAAAAAAGGCCCGGTTTCCCAGGCCTTTCATTTCACTCATTTTTTCTTCGAGACTTTTTTCTTCGTAGCAGTGGCCTTCTTGATGGCCTTCTTCGTGACCGGTTTTTTCGCCGGTGGCGCTTTCACTTTCTTCGCTGACTTCACGAGCTTGTCGATCTTCGACTGAAGCGCGGTGAGTTCTTTTTTGTGATCATCGAGAAACTTCTTCGCCATCTTTTCCACTTCAGTTTTTTCTTTCTGAAGCTTCTTCTTCATGTCCGCGAGATCTTTGTCCACGAGCTTGTTCCAGTCTTTCTGGGCTTCGTTCACTTTCGCGTTGAGCTTTGCCTTGATCTCGCTGACGTCGACGTCTTTAATAAACGTCTGAACATTGGATTTGATTTCATTGATCTTTCCGAGGACTTTCGCTTTTGTGTCAGAAGTCTCAGTTGTCGTGGTATTTTCTTCGCTCATGGTTTTCCCTCTCAGAGATGGTAATTCACGTTTTTGCTTATCGGTATTCTGTACCCAAATCCAAAACTTTTCGCCTTAATTTTCAGGATAGGACAGAACTGCGCTCTTTTATACTCCGATTTCAGGTAGAGATTAAGTGTTTTCAATATCTCTTCCTCGGAAAAACCTAATCCTGACAATTCTCTCCTGCCATAACGGTAGGTGAGAACGCCTTCGAGCATCGGATCCAGCCGCACATACGGAGGAAGCGAATCTTCATCGAGCTGGTTCTGGCGAAGCTCGGCGGAAGGTCCGCGCGAAATTATGCCTCCGGGGATCGGTTGTCCGTGCTTCTCATTCACGTAACGAGCAAGCCGATAAACCTCTGTTTTGTAAAGGTCGCCAAGGAGCGAGATTGCTCCCACCGAATCTCCATACTGCGTAGAATACCCGACTGCGAGTTCGGATTTATTTGAAGTGTTGATCACCATCGCGCCCGTTTGGTTCGAACGCGTGTAGAGAAGAGTTCCCCGCAAACGACTTTGCACGTTTTCATCCACAAGACCTTCGAACTTTTCGGCAAAGGTCTGGGTGAAAACGTTTTTTACAGTGGAGTGCAAAAACTTGATAGGCAGATGCCGGAGCGGCACGCGGATGTGCCGGCACATATCCTCACAGAGCTGAGTGGATATGCTCGCCGAATGAATACTCGGCATGTACACCGCTTCCACGTCCTGGCCAGGTTTCAATGAAAGCTTCACGATCGCAAGGACCAGGGCCGAATCCATGCCTCCGGAAAGTGCGACGAGAAATTTTTTGAATCCGGATTTGGTTGCATACTCCTGGAGTCCAAACTCAAGGGCCTTCAGAACGTCTTCACATTCCTCGTCCGTCCACGGAATAAGTACCGCTGGTTCTTTGGAAAGATCCAGCTGAGGCGCAAAGAGCCCTTCCCAGGTATTTCCCGGATGAAAGACTGGTTCGCGATCATATTTGCCTTTGAGGTCTTCCAGCGCAACCGTCGCCACTTCACTCTCAAAAGTTTTCATCGCGAGAGATACGTTTTCTCCGGACACAATGAAACTCGAGCCATCAAAAAGAATTTCATCTTCTCCGCCTATGCGGTTGAGATAAAGGAAAGGGCACTTGAACTTGAGGCTGATCGCCTTGGCGCGCTCAAAGCGTTTTCTTTTTTTGGCGACATCAAAGGGAGAAGCCGAAAGATTGATCAGCATCTTCACCGGAAGATTTTTTTCCTTCATCTCGTTGTACATGAGGTCGCACGGATCCAGCTTATGGAAGGAACTGGCCCACATGTCTTCGCAGATGTGGAGAGCAAAAAGCGATCCCTGAAATTCGTAGAAACAATTTCCAGTACCCGGAGTGAAATATTTCTGCTCATCGAAGATGTCGTAGTTCGGTAGCAACCGCTTGGTGTAGATTTTCTTGAGACCTTCGCCCGGCACTGCTTCGTACACTACGTTCTCAATCACGCGCGGAAGATTATTTTCTTCCAGCTCGTAATAAAGTCCGGGAACAAGGCCCCGCCATTTTTCCGACTTGGGTTTTTGTTTCACCCAATCGTGAAGGCGGACAATGTGCTCTTCGTAGGAATCAATGAACGCGCGCTGAAGGCAAAGATCCTGCAGGGGATATCCGGTCAGAAATAATTCCGGATAAAGATGAAGCCCGTCGCCTTTCAGGGTGTCCTGGAGGTACTTCGCGATGCTACCGAAGTCGGCGAGCGTATGATGGGTTTGATGAAGAATGAGAGACGTCGACATGCTGGCCTCTTTAGCTTGACACAATGCAGATAAAAGCGGTAAGAGAACGGTTCATTATAGCAAAACTTCTCCATCAAAGAGAGTGATTCATGGCCAGCAAACGCGTTCTTGTGATTGGCGCCGGACTCGCCGGCTCCGAGGCCGCGATGTTTCTTGCCCGGAACAATGTCCAGGTCGTTCTCGTCGAGGGGAAAACGGTCAAATTAAATCCGGCCCAGAAGATCCCGACCTTCGCGGAACTTGTTTGCACTAATTCGCTCAAGTCCATGGATGCAACATCCGGCCACGGCATCCTGAAAAATGAAATGAAGGCGATGGGGTCACTCGTGCTCGAGTGCGGAACGCTCCACGCGGTTCCTGCCGGAGACGCACTTGCAGTGGATCGTGAAAAGTTTTCTGCCGAAATCACGAACCGCCTTTCCCGACATCCGAACATTCGCATCGTTTCACTCGAAGCCGATGATCCCATTAAACTCAAAAAAGAATTGGAATGCGATTACGTGATCATCGCCACCGGGCCGCTCACGACAGAAAAACTTGAGGCCTGGATCAAAGAAATGTCCGGCGATGATTTTTATTTCTACGATGCGATCGCGCCGGTGGTGGACGCTGATTCACTTGATCTTTCTAAAATGTATTTCAAGGATCGCCACAAGGACATGGAAGAGGGCGGCGACTATCTCAACTCGCAGATGAATAAAGAAGAGTACTACGCGTTTATCGAGGCCCTCGCTACTGCCGAAAAAGTTCCTGCAAAAGAATTTGAAGACTGGAAATTTTTCGAATCATGTCTACCGATCGATCTCATGGCGGAGCGGGGGAAGGACACTGCACGTTTTTCCTGCATGAAGCCGGTGGGGCTTGAGCCCGACATCCATGGCAAGTGGCCTTATGCTGTCGTTCAGCTGCGGAAAGAAAACCTTCTTGGTTCGGCGTACAACTTAGTCGGATTCCAGACCCGTCTCACTTACAAAGAGCAAGTTCGGGTATTCCGAATGATTCCAGGACTTGAAAACGCGAGCTTCATTCATCTCGGCTCGTGCCACCGAAACTCTTTTTTGAACGCAAGAAAACTTCTGAACGCTGATCTTTCTTCAAAAAAATTCCCTGAGCTTTATTTTGCGGGACAAATCACTGGTGTCGAAGGTTATACCGAGTCCGCGAGCATGGGACTTTATGCTGCTTATCAGGTGCTCCGTAGTATCAAGGGTGAGGCACCCGTTCAATTCCCGGTTGAGACTGCCATCGGGGCGCTTGTGAATTACATCATGACGATCGAGAAACCTTGTCCATCCAATATCAATTTCGGACTTCTTCCGACGGTGGAGCTCACGAAGGAGCAGCGGAAGGGAGACAGAAAGCGCATCAAAAAAGAACTCGTCTCAAAGCGCGCTCATGATGTTTTCCAGAACTTCTATTCCAGTACTGTTCTTTCCACGCTAAACTAAGGCATGGCCGGAATCTTTCTTATTCTCCTTGCGTGCTTCGCCTGGGCGATTGACACCCTCATTCGCTATCCGCTGGTGGAGAGTGGTCTTTCGCCGATAACGATTGTTTTCTACGAGCACGTGATTCTTTCCATTCTTTTCAGCTGGGGCGTCTTCGCCGCATTCAAGCGCATCGGTGAATTGAAACTCGCGGATGTTTTTTCATTCTTCGTGGTGGGGTGCCTTGGATCTGGTCTTGCCACAGTTGCGTTCACGCAATCGTTTCACTACCTCAATCCATCGCTCGTGATTCTTCTTCAGAAGCTCCAGCCTGTGATTGCGATTTCTCTTTCCGCCCTTGTTCTGAAGGAGCCGGTCGATAAAAAGTTTGTGATCTGGGCGGCCATCTGTCTCGTAGGTGGATTTCTCGTTTCATCACCGGACATCGAGCGCTTCTATCGCCTCATGGTGAGCGACTTTAGTCTCGTTATTTCAGACGCTGCCGTTCACGGTTATGCACTCGTTCTCGTTTCGATCGTAGGATGGGGAAGTGCTACGGTCTTCGGAAAAAAACTCACGATTGCGGGCTTTGAAACAAAGAGCATTCTCGCTGGAAGATTTCTGGCGGGACTCATTGCTCTTATTCCTTTCATGACCTGGAATCGGGGCCTCATTCTCACTCAAGGCGAGGATTACCTCCGCATTCTGATTATGGTTCTCATCTCGGGCGCGCTCGGGATGTGGTTTTACTATCAGGGGCTCAAGCGCATTAACGCCAAGACTGCTGCCATCGCGGAAATGTTCTTTCCGTTTTTTGCGATTCTTGTGAACTGGATTTTCCTCGGGAAACAGCTCTCTGATGTCCAGCTTGCCGGAGGCGCACTCCTGGTTCTCGGATCTCTCGTCATTCAGCTGAAAAAGTACTGATTTATGAACACCGCCATTTGCATTGATTCCCTTCTTCTTCGCGACGACGCCACATTTCTTGTGGAACTGGTTTTGAATATTTATCCGAACTCCGAAATTTATACGATTGCTCACAAGCAAGGCGGAATCCTTGGACAGATTGAGACTCGTCCGATTGTTTCGAGTTATCTTACTCACAAAGTTGGAAAGGGTGATGTTCTCGCGAAAAACTTCTGGATCGTACCATCCGCGGTAAAAGGAATTCCTTTTCATCCCACGATCAACAAAGTGATCGTTCTCTCCCGGGGCTATATTCACGGGCTCAATATTCCCGATCACGTCGAGCGCGAGCTTTACATCATTGAGTGGGATCTCATCGAGCAAAACAAGCTTGGCTGGCAAAAACTTTTCCGCGCTTACGTGAATGACTGGCGCGAAGAGGCGCTCAGGCAATATCCGCGGATCGCCGTGAGTTCTGAAAATTTAAAAAAACGCCTGGAACTTCCCAACGCGGAAGTGATCGCACCAACTTATCGCACGGAAGAGTATCCCTTCGTGCGCGACGAAGATCATAATTTTTCTTTCGAACATCATCTCGTTTACACTCACGGACTTTCAGAAGAAGAATTCCGCGGGATCGTGAAAAATCTCCTGTCTCACAATGAGACAGTGAGAGTGATGGGACCTTTTGAGCATCTCATGAAAGTGAAAGAAGAATTTCCGCAGATTGATTTTGCGGGTGATCACTGTGAAGCAACCTCTGCCTTATACTCCCACCAGGCCAAGGCAATCTGGGATTTCACTCCGGGCTTTTTCCCGTCCAAAGGCTTTGGCGCCTTAGCGACCGGAAGACCGGTGGTCGTGCGTGATACGAACGTGAATCGCGAATACCTTAAAGAGGGGGCGTGGTTTCTGGCCAAATTCAGCAACGAGGAAATTGAAAAACTCTATCAAACCGTGAACAATAATTACCTGTCCTTTGATCGCAAGGTTTTGCGCCGCTTGGGCCTTAAGTGGAACGAGCGCTTATTTAAATCAAGAATGGTAAAATTCCTCGGGAGGAATCGTGATCTACACAAATCTGAATGAAACTGAGATCGAAAAGATCAAAGCGATCCTCGACTCCTGCAAGGTTCAATACAAGGTTTCTGAGAACGAGTATGCTCTCCGTAATCTCTCTGAAGGCGATACATTCAAGCAAACAAAGCAGAATGGCCGCAGAGGCCTGCCGATCATGCAAATTGAAATTGATCAGGCCGAGTTTGCAAAAATCCCGAAGAACCTGAAGGATCGTTTACACGGACTGGGTGTCTTTGAAGACATTGAGAATCCATTCACTGATGAAGAATTGAATAACCTCGCTTCCCAGCCGCAGACTACGGTTGATCCGAATGAAGAGACCATGCAGGAAAAGATGAAACATCTCGTGGGAATTCTCGGGGTGCTTGCACTAGGTGTGCTCTATCTGATTTCAAAAGAAATGGGCTGGTTTTAGGCCGCTTCGAGCTTTTTCAGAAGCTCTTCGACTTGCTTAACCGCCCGGGCGATAACTTGCTCAGTGGTTTCGCCCTTGCCTTTGGTGAGAATCGTGGCCGCTGAATGCGAATGACCGCCACCACCGAGAGCGAGTGCGATTGTTCCCACATCAAAATCTCCGGACGAGCGAAGGCTCATCTTGATCACCGGACCGTCATCGCGGAACATGATCGCCACTTTGATGTTATTGAGAACGAGAAGGTTATTGATAAACGCGTGAGTGTCTTCCACGTCACCGGCGAACTTGTCGATGTCTTCTTACCTGAGACGCATCCAGGCAATGCTTTCTTCAGCATGGGTTGAAGCAGTATCAAGAAACCGCGCCAATAGGTGCATGTGGTGCACGCGTTTTGTTCCGTAAATTCCGTTGTAGGCTTCCGGCGGATTAATTCCGGTGGCCATGAGCTTCGCGACCAGACGATGGGTATTGGCGGAAACCGTAGGGTAACGGAACGAACTCGTATCAATGATGATCGAAGTGTAAATCGGGAGCGCAATTTTCTTTGTGAACTTCACTCCGAGATGTTCGATCATCTCGCCCACCATCTGTCCGGTTGCAGCCGCAGTTACGTCGATACAGTGATTGGAAAGATCACGGCCCCGGCAAGGGTGATGATCAATGTAAAGAATTTTAAATTTTCCGCTGTCAATGTAGTTAGAGAGGGTCTTTCCGACGCGCGCGTGAGTGTTGGTGTCCACTACGATCACGAGGTCAGGAAGGAAGCCTCCATGTCTTGTCGTAAAATCGTGATGGCCAAGCACACAGTGATCGGGATCAAGATAGCGGTAGCGCTCAAGCAGGGGTTCTTCGTTCACACACCACGCTTCTTTCCCTAATTCGCGAAGAGCAAGGCAAAGTGAGATTTCGGACCCGATCCCATCAGCATCAGGATATTCATGTGTCGTAATAAGAATCCGCTGTGCTGCTTGAATTCTCGATTTAAAAGTATCTAAAATAGTCATAGTCCTTGAAGACCTTTACGGCTCTAAAGAAGCGAAGCTACAGCTCTATATTAGTTTATTGTTGGTGGAAATGGAGAATATCCTCATAGTTGACGGCGTTACTAAAGAATATCCCGGCCGGGTGGCGGTGGATAGCGTGAGTTTTACCGTGAAACGTGGCTCGATCCATGGTTTCCTCGGCCCCAATGGCGCGGGAAAAACAACCACCATGCGTATGATCGCGGGACTTCTTCCTGCCACCAGCGGAACGATCACACTGTTCGGGGATGTTGTTCGCCCTGAACAGAAAAAACTAAAGAATCAACTCGGATTACTTCCGGAAAATCCTCCGCTTTATCACGACATGACGGTCGAAGATTATCTGCGCTTCGTGGGGAAGCTTCATCACGTCTCCGATTTATCGGCTCGCCTTGATCGCATCATAGTAGATCTTAATTTGAAAGACGTGAGAAAGCGCCTCATCGGAAATCTCAGTAAAGGCTACAAGCAGCGGGTGGGTCTTTCTCAGGCAATCATTTACGATGCGCCTTTTCTGATTCTGGATGAACCAACGAATGGTCTCGATCCTCAATCAGTGGTGGAGCTCCGCGAGTTCATCAAGAAGCTCGCCAAAGAAAAAACAATTTTATTCTCTTCGCACATTCTCTCGGAAGTGGAGCAGATCTGTGATCACATCACGATCATTCACAAAGGAAAGGTGCGCGCTTCGGGTGACCTCAAGGATATTCATAAAAAATTCCGTCAGGGTCTCGTCATCAGAATAGGTCTCGCCTCTGGAGAAAACCTTCCGGATCTTTCTTCCTTCGGAAAGTACGATATGGGTCCCGTCCGTCATCTTCAGCAGGAAGATCAGTATCACCTGTCTTTTGAGAACGAAATGGACATCCGTCCCGAGCTTCTGAAGTATTTAGTAGGGAAGGGACTTAGCGTTCACACCATGATGGTGGAGTCGCCGGAACTTGAAGATATCTTCCTTCACATGACGGAGAATCGCAGATGATCTGGACCCTCTGGAAAAAAGAATCACAGTCGTATTTTTCATCGCCACTTGCCTACGTTCTGATCGGGCTCTTTTCACTCATCTCCGGCATCATGTTCTTCAATCTTCTTGTGACGTATTCTGATGGCATTCAGGCGATCCCGCAAAACATGACTCAGACTATTTCCTTCGTGGATGAAGTCGTGCTGAGACTTTTTGCGAACATCAATTTTCTTTTTTTGGTTTTTATTCCGTTGATTACGATGCGCCTCTTTTCCGAAGAAAGAAGACTGGAGACACTTGAGGTCTACTGGCTCTCTCCGGTGAGCGACTGGCAGGTCATCATGGCCAAGGGACTTGCTGCCCTGACACTCATCATCGCCATGCTGATCATGACGGGAATTTTTCCGCTGATCATCTGGGGCATCGGTATCCATGACATGAGGATTCTTTTGTCTGCGTATCTCTCGGTTGTCCTGAATGCCTGCGCCTACATCAGCCTCGGGCTTTTCTGTTCATCGATTTCCGGAAACCAGATTATCGCTGCCCTTCTTTCAATCCTCGGAATCATGTTCCTCTGGATGATCACCTGGGGCGGAAATCTCAATTCCAATTTCCTCATTTCTGAGATTTTCATCTACATTGGCATCAGTTCACATTTTGAACGTGTCCTTCGCGGTGTCATCGGCACTCAGGACATCATTTACTATGCTTCCTTTATTGTGATCTTTGTCCTTCTGACGATGAAGTCACTCGACCGGAGGAACTGGTAATGATGAAGGGATGGCTTTTCCCATTATGGGTGATCATTGATGTCCTTGTTGCCATGAGTGCACTTGCGATGTGGATCGCTGCACCTGAGTTCCAGATACTGAATGCCAGTCTGGCAGCATTTGCGATTGCACTCGCTGGAGTTCTCGTGATCGTGAGAATCGAGGATTTCAAAGTCTTCGTGAAATCAAAATATTTCCACCATGTTCTTCATCACGGGATTAATATCTTCCTTGTTTTTGCGATTCTCGGAGTGGTGAACTATCTCGGAAACAAAAATTTCCGCGAGTTTGATCTCACCAAAGAAAAGAAAAACAGTCTCACCGGACAGACGCTGAAAATTCTTGGGATGCTGAAGTCGCCTCTCAAGATGACTCTTTTTTCTAAGAGAGAAGAGTGGGCACCCATTCTCACTGTCCTCAAAATGTACCAGGCAAAAAATCATTTCATCAAAGTCGATGCGGTCGACACGGATCTTCGGCCCGACCTCGTAAAGTCCAAGAACATCACTCAGAACGGCACTGTGATTATCGATTACAACAACAAAGAATCTTCTTTCCAGATCACGGATGAACTCTCAGTCACCAATGCCGTGCTGAGAGCAGTGAAAGAAGAGAAGGCGATCCTTTATTTTGTCATCGGCCATCAGGAACTTTCCTGCGCGGACACATCTCAGGAAGGAATTTCAGTTCTTTGTGAGAAATTGAGAGCGCAGAACTACGAAATAAAAACTCTCGATCTTGCGAAAGTCAAAGAAGTTCCCCGCGATGCCACTGCAGTTCTGGTTCTCGGACCGATTGCCGCTTTCTTCACCGAAGAAGCCAAACGCCTGGAAGATTACCTTGCTCGTGGCGGAGGGATGTTCCTGGCGCTTGCACCGGCTTTCAAGGCCGAACTTTACGATAATCTCACTCATCTCGCCAAACCTTATGGTCTCGCACTCGGAAAAGATGTCGTGGTTGATCGTTCCTCGACGGTTCAGGGTGGAGAGGCCACCATTCCGATCATCACAAAATATGATGAAGGCCATCCGGTCACTGCTGGGTTTAATTTCCGGACTGTTTTTCCTTTGAGTTCTTCCGTCTCTACCGTTCCTGGAAACGATTCAGCGACAATTCTTGCTTACACTTCGCCTTTCCCGGGCTCATGGGCGGAAAGTGATCTCAAAGGTGTCACCGAAGGAACTGCCAAGTTCGAAGAAGGAAAAGATAAGAAGGGCCCGATTGGTCTTCTTGGCGCCGGAGAAAAAGTCGGCAAAGAAGGAAACTCGGACTCGCGTTTCATTCTTCTTGGTTCAAGTTCATTTCTGGTAAACGCTTATCAGGCCCAGAGTGGAAACTCGACACTCTTTCTCAACGCCGCTTCCTGGATGCTGAATGATGAAGGAATTATTTCTTTCAATCGTCCCGGCACGGAAGAATTCCCGGTGATTCTCTCCGCCCAGCACATCCAGCTTATTTTTGTGATCTCCATTCTCCTTGTGCCGATCATCTTTTTCGGCGCGGGAATTTTTGTCTATCGTCGCCGGCGCCTGCTATGAAAAAGAATCTCGGTCTCTTTGGCATTCTCATTGCGCTCCTGTGCGTGACGTATTTTTTTCAGGAGAAAAAAAACGAGAGAAAATTTGAAGAGAGCTTAGTGAAAGACAAGCTCTACACTGGTCCTGTCACCAGGCTCACGATTGCCGGGGTTTCCGCTGAGAAAAAAGGAAATTCCTGGTGGAGTGGGGATAAGCTTCTCTCTCATAATCTTTTTAAGCTTTATGAAGACCGGATCCACCAGCTGAAAAAAATCAAGTCAGTCACCGGCACCACCGTGGATTTCTTTAAGTCACCGATTGAGTTTTCCGTGAATGGCGACAAGCTTCTCCTGGGAAATCTCTCTCTTGATCGGCAGGGATTTTATCTGGCAAGAAATGATGAAATCATGCTGGTGGTCCTGGAAGGAACCAGCGAAGAGCTTACGACCGATGAAAAAGACGTCATGGCGACTAAGCTTGGTGAACTCCAGACGATTCTTTCGAAAAAACCTGAAGAGCTTTTTGAAACTCAGCTCTTCCGTTTTTATCCCGACCTTCCGATGGATCGCGTGACCCTGAAAGTTCCCGGCAATCTTCCTATCGAGCTTGATCTTGCCGGAAATACCACGACACCTCCGCCGTTTCCCGGTATTTCCGTTCACGATAAATTGAAAGGGAAATTCATCTCGCTTCTTTCGCAGGTAACGCTGAAGAATGAAATCCCATATGAGAATTTCGCGGAAAAACTC
>JBJMLZ010000111.1:0-7761 GCA_045805035.1 Bacteriovoracaceae bacterium | reverse complement strand
GTTGATCACGATGAGGCCACCTGAGCCTGCCATTGTTCCTGCTTTAGCGAGAGAGTCGTAATCGGTTTTACAATTACACTCATCCGCTTTGAGCATCGGAGCTGAAGCTCCCCCAGGAATAACTGCTTTCAGTGCGCCACCCTTCACACCACCGGCGATCTCAATGATTTCGTTGATCGTGAGGTTCATCGGAAGTTCATAAACGCCTGGCTTATTCACGTGACCGGAAACACCGATCAAGCGTGTGCCGCCTGAGCGTTCAGTTCCCATCTTCGCGTATTTTTCCCAGCCTTCAGTGATGATGTAGGGAACCGCGGCGAAAGTTTCGACGTTGTTCACACACGAAGGCATGCCGTAAGCACCGACTTGCGCCGGGAACGGAGGCTTGAGACGTGGTTCACCACGCTTCCCCTCGAGGGAGTTAAGAAGTGCAGTCTCTTCTCCGCAGATATAAGCGCCTGCACCTTTGTAGATCACGAGCTCAAAATCAAATCCGGATCCGAGAATGTTTTTTCCGAGGTAACCCGCCTTGCGGGCATCATCGATCGCCTTCTGCATGAGACGCGCTTCTTTGAACCACTCGCCACGCACGTAGATGAAGCCTTTGTTTGATCCGATGGCGTGGCCACCGATGATCATGCCTTCAATCATTCTGTGCGGAGTTTTTGTGAAGATGAGACGGTCTTTGAATGTTCCCGGCTCGCCTTCGTCAGCGTTACAAACGAGATATTTTGGTTTTGGATTTCCGTTGGCATCAACCGCGTTGGCAGGCATGAAGGACCACTTCATTCCCGTCGGGAAGCCTGCGCCTCCGCGGCCGCGAAGATTGGATTTCTTCACTTCATCGACAACTTCAGCGGGCTTCATCTTGAGAGCTTTCTCAAGCGCCTGATAGCCTTTTTCTTTGGTCTTGTAGAATTCGAGCGTCTCGCAACCCGGAACGTTCACGTTCGGAGTGATGACTGCTTCGTAATGTTCGTTGTTGTACATCATGGCCATACTCCGTCTTTGCGGGTGCTTTTTCCTGGAACTTTTCCGGAATCTACTTCCTTCTTCGTGACCTCGAGAATTTTCTCGAGCTCAGCTTCAGTGAGATTCTCGTGATAGTCTTCGTTGATCATCATCGCAGGCGCAGTTCCGCAGGCAGCGAGACACTCAACTTGGGTGAGTGTGAACTTTCCGTCGGAAGATGTTTGTCCGCAGTGGATGCCGAGTTTTTTCTCCGCACATGTGACGAGTTTGTCCGCTCCGTTCAGCCAGCAGGAAATGTTCGTGCAAATCTGTACGTCCACTTTCCCCCACGGCTCGAGCTTGAACATCGTGTAGAACGATGCCACTTCTCTCACTTTTGAGAGAGGGAGATTCAAGAACTCACCTGCTTCCTTCAAGTGTTCTTTTGAAACCCAACCGTAGGTCGCCTGGATCTCATGAAGAAGAGGAATGAGGAGAGCCTGCTCAGTCGGATAGTCCTTACGGATTCCGTCGATAGTCTTTTTGATTGTTTCTGATAGTGCCATATCTTTCTCTCTTATCTGTCGAGTTCGCCGGCGATGATGTTCACTGAACCGAGGTGGGCCACGGCATCAGGGATCTTCCCGCCTTTCACAGAATGCTCGAACGCCTGGAAGAGCATGAACGAAGGAGATTTCACTCTCATTCTCCACGCCTTCGGTCCACCTCGGCTTACGATATAAAAGCCGAGCTCGCCGTTCGGACCTTCAGTACAGGTGAAGGTCTCGCCTTTTGGTACATCAATTCCTTCCATGAACATCTTGAAGTGGTGAATGAGAACTTCCATCTTCGTGTAGACGTCCATCTTCTCCGGAATGAACACGCGCTTGTCTTTCACCCACAGAGGTCCCATCGGGATCTTGTCGTGACATTGTTTAAGAATGCGAATCGACTGTCTCATTTCTTCGAGACGAATGAGGTAGCGGTCATAAACGTCACCGTTAGAACCAACCACAACGTCGAAATCAAGTTCCGGATACACATAATAAGGACGATCGCGACGGAGATCGTGATCGATGCCGGATGCTCTGAGACAAGGTCCGGTGATGGAATACTTGAGAGCGTCTTCCTTAGAAATAACGCCCACACCTTTCGTACGATCGATCCAGATGCGGTTTGAAGTGAGGAGTCCTTCGACCTCATCAAGCGCGCGAGGCATTTCTTCACAGAATTTCCAGAGACGCTCGAGGAAGTTATCCGGAAGATCGTAGCTCATGCCACCGATACGTGCGTAAGTTGAGAGGAGTCTCATTCCGCACATCGATTCAATCATCGTATAAGCTTCTTCACGCCAGTGATAAAGGAGCCAGAACACAGTCATGGCACCCAAGTCGAGAGCGTTAATCGCAACACAGATAATGTGGTCGATGATTCTCGCGAGCTCCATGCAGATCACGCGGATCCACATGCAACGCTCAGTCGGAGAAATCTTCATGATGTTCTCAACTGCCATCGCGTAAGTGATATTGTTGTTAAGAGCTGAACAGTAGTTCAGGCGGTCAGTGTAAACCATCCACTGCTGATAGGTTTTGGTCTCGCCGAGTTTTTCGATGCCGCGGTGGAGATAACCGATCTCGCAAGCTGCGTCTTCGATTGTCTCGCCATTCACACGAGTCATCACGCGAAGAGTTCCGTGCATCGCTGGATGTGAAGGACCGAGGTTCAGGAGAACGTTCGGGTTATAAAAATCCTGAAGTGTGTGGACCTTTGGATCAGTCATAATTACTTCTCCCCTTCCGGAAGCGACTTCGTCTCTTCCACTGTGATCGCTGTATCAACGTGGAGAGGATGGCCACCGAGATGGAAATGAATGTTGTCGTTGAAGCCCATGCGCTGCTTGATCGGATACTCTTTACGAAGTGGATGACCAACGAAGCGCTCATCCATCATGATCCGGCGAAGATTCGGGTGGCCGTTGAAACGGATACCGTACAAATCGAACACTTCACGCTCAAGCCAGTTAGCGGCAGGGAAAATATCGGTGATTGATTCTGCGTTCTCATTCAGGTCCACCAGGGCCTTGATGCGAATGCGGATCTTTTTTTCTACGGAATAGAGCTGATAAACCATGACGAATCTTTTCTCGCCGTCTTCTTTGTCTTCGTTGTCGTAGGCAGTGACGTCGGAAAGAAAATCGATCTTCGTTGCTTCATCAAGCGTGAAGGCCTTCACGAGAGTCTTGGCGTCTTTGGCGTCTTTTGCCCAGATCACTGGTTCACCGAGATTATCGAGTTCAACTTTTCTCTCGATCGCGTATTTTTCCGTGAGGCGCTTGGTGACTCTTTCCTGATCCATGAGATAAGCGGCACCAGGTGCTACTGAACTTGTTCTCATCTCTTGATCTCCTTCACGGTGTCCTTGTTCTTAAGGCCTTCCATGATCTGCTGCTGCTCCTTCACGTAGTCCTGAGTGACTGTGAAGCCCGCTTTGATATCGGAGAGAGATTTTTTGTAAGTCATGGCGTTCATCGCATCTTCCTGAGTCGGACGTTCTGCGCGCACGCGATCCATGCCTTTATCAATTTTATTCTGGAGGTGCATGATTCCGTAGATGAGTCCTTCCGGAATTGGTGGACAACCTGGAACGTAAACGTCGACCGGCATGATCTCATCGATCCCCTGAAGAACTGAGTACGTATCAAAGATGCCGCCCGAAGAAGAACATGCGCCCATGGCGATGACCCATTTCGGTTCAAGCATCTGATCGTAGATCGTGCGAAGAACTGGCGCCATCTTCGTGGTGATTGTTCCCGCCACGATCAGCATGTCTGCTTGTCTCGGAGAGAAACGCACAACCTCAGCACCGAAGCGCGAGAGATCGTAGGTTGAAGAGAGTGTCGACATCATCTCGATCCCGCAGCACGAAGTACCAAATGGCATCGGCCACAAAGAATTTTTCTGCGCCCACTTAGCGGCTTCAGAAAGAAGAGTCGGGTAAAAAAATGAACTTCCGTCTTTAGACATATAATTTCTCCCTTAGTCCCAGCTCAAAGCACCTCTCATACGAAGGTAGAAATAACCTCCGAGGAGAAGCACGAAGAAAAGTCCCATCTCCGCGAGGATCAGAGGACCGGACTTCAGATACGTTTGATAAACCATCGTCCATGGATACATGAACACAACTTCCACATCGAAAATCAGACAGATGATACCGACGAGATAGTAACGAACAGAGAACTGTAGGTGAGCATAACCTTCGTACTCAACACCGCACTCGTAGGTGTCGTATTTTTTCTTTGTCACTTCAGCAGGTTTGCGCCCCATGATTTTATTCAGAGTTAAAATCACGCTCGCGATGACAAGACTGATGGCCATCAGAATGAGAATGGCCAAATAATCCAATGATCCTTCGACAGGAAGATTCATAAGCACCTTATGGATGAATTTTTAATGGGTTGAATTTAACACCCGTGGTGTATAAACTCAAATAAGTCTTAAGGTTTGGTATCTCAAACTCAGATTATTTTTGTCGGGACCAAAGCGTTCGTTTACGCTTATAAAATGGCATTGAACATCAACATTCTTCTCGAAGGCTCCTACTTCTACTTTGAGAAGGGCATCAACTATTCGCAGGAAAATTTCAAACTGGTTCAGCAAATTGAGAACAAGAACTATCAGGTGATTTCTGAGGTTCTTTCCCGGATTGAAACAGGCGAATTTCTGAAAATTAATGTGCTGTATGAGATGACTCCACAATTTCTGCCTCTCCATGTCAGAATTGAGAAATCAATCGGGAATAATTACGCTCTGGAAGATTTCAAGTGTGATCACCACGCGGGGCAGCTTCACTATCTTTTTCAGAATGCCACTTCGCAACAGGAATTTCACCGTCCGATCACCAGTCGCCATTATCTGTCCGCACCTTCTTTTGCTTCTTCCTGCCTCTTCTCACTTTCTAAAAAATTCGACGCTACCGGAAGGACACCGGTGAATTTCATTTCAAGCGGTAACGACTGGACTTACGTGAGTCCACCCAATGAAAAAATTGTCTACGCTGAATGGAAGATAAAAGACATGGATGACTTTAAACTTGGCGACGCTTCTCTTTCGGCCTCGCACCTCATGATCTACCAGAACGATTCTTCCAACGCCGACGTCGAGCAACCTGTGAGCTTTTACGTGAGTAAGCATTTCGGTATTCCTTATCAAATGCTTCATGGCGATCGCGACATCCGCATTCAGAATCTGAAAAAGCATTTCTGATGTTCTTTCAGAAGACCGATGAAGACATCCTGCTTGCGATTCAAAAACATCGCATGAAGTTTCTCACCTGGATGATGATTGCTTTCACCTGGACCGGCAAAGGAAGATTCTGGGTCTCCATCGCTGTTCTCTGCAATGTCCTTCAACATTTCGTGCCTGTCTTCAATACGTACTTCTTGAAAGCGTTCTATGCGCCCCTGATCGTATGGGCCATCAATGGAGTCGTGAAAAGGATCGTGCGAAGAGGAAGACCTTCTACGTGCGGAAAGGGAATCACCGCACTCGTGAAAGAACATCCCGAGCGGAGCTTTCCTTCCTCGCACTCGGGATCAACATTTGCGTTTAGTTTTTGCTGTTTTGGTGGCAATTCCCCGAGGCGAAGTTTCTCTTCGTGTGGGCCACTCTTGTTTCGTTCTCAAGAATGTACCTCGGGGTTCACTATCTCACCGACATTCTCGCCGGCGTGATCGTGGGAATGATCTCCGCCGCTATTGTTTACTCACTCTTTTAAAATTGCTCCAGCCTTTCGGGTTTCTGCGCGACCATCTGAGTTCTATGATCGGCGTAACCTTCACTTCAAAGATCTCGGCAACATCAAACTCCGCAAACGGAGCGAACTGCAGGCGGATGCGCTTCAGGAAGTAAGCTTCATTCTCGTGGGTGCGAATCACCGAGAATGGAATCCCTGAGAAAGCGTTCTCGACTCTGGTGAGTTTCTTATGAAGTTCGCGCGACACAACTCGTGCGGGAGAAAAACTCGCCGCCGAAGCATTGAGCGCAAAGATGGCAGAGAGAATAAGAATGTATTTCATGGCCTGATCCTTAGATGGTGACGTTACGGGTGACAAACAACGTGAGAACAGCTGCGCCTTCAACAGTCACAACTCCGATCCCTCCATTGCCATAGAGTTCAAACTCCGCCTCGATGACGTTCAGTTCAAACTGCCCTGGATTTTTCGTCTTCGCGTGCTTGGCAAAGAAGTGAGTGATCGCTGCTGCTTTCTCAATACCTTTCCGGAAAGAGTAGCGCGGAACCGTCTGAAGATTTCCTTTCTCGGAGAGCTGATAAGATTCGGCAGTCGTCATGAGCGCTTCGGGGCCGAAGGTTGCGACTTCGTCTCTCTTAAAGAAAAGGGATCCCACCGCTGAGGCCTTGCCTTTCACGAGAAAGAGATTCCCTTCCACTGTCGTACCCACTCCGACCTTCATGCAATTGAAGCGGAAACCATTTTCAAAGGGAAGTCTATCCGCAGCTGCAACGTCAGAAGCAATTGCCGCCACAAACTTCGCGTTCGGCGAGAGTTCTTCGGCGACATAAGGAGTCTCAAAAGCTTTCGTATTTTTCTGGAGTCTCCACCATTCGAGGCGCAGGCGAATCGCGTTTCCAACTTCCGCAAAACCAATGTCCCCTTCGGCAGAGACGTACAGCTCAAGTTGATACTTGTATGCATACCACGGGCCCATCGCCGGAGAATTCTCAAGCTCGCTGGCGGTCTTCTGAAACTTCAGCGCCTCCGCCAGGAGATTTTTGAACAAGCGATGTCTTTTTTTGATGTGCCCACTCGCAAGAGCGAGATCCACCACCGGAGAGATTTCTTTTTTCAGGGTCTCTTCATTCATCTCTGAAGTGATGACTATCTCCTCAGCTTCCGGTGAAATCTCTTCGCTCAGCTTCGGGCGCATGAGTTTCTGTTCATTTTCTTTTTTAATCCAGACAAGCTCAAGTGCGGCTTCTCCACCCGCACCCATCACACCGAGAGTTCCTTCTGATTCGATGGCAAGTTCAGTCTGAATGCTCTGAAGATACCACTTCGAAGAATTATTCTGCGGGATGGTTTCAAAGAGCGAGGCATTGGCGTCAAGGATCTGCTGATAGGCCTCGTCGAGGTTGGTATTCTCCGGAGAGACAAACGATTTTTCTACGTCGCCGTTCATCCAGGATGTCGGAACTTTTCCCACCATTGCAAAAGCATTGGTGGTCACAAGCAGGGTAACAAAAATGATATTTTTCATGGGGGCCTTTTAGTGTTTCTGGAAACGAAGTTCGATCACGCCTTCAACCTCACCTTCAACGATCTCAAAGAGATCAAGCTCAGTCTCAAGTCCGAGACCAACGGTGACACGCGAGAGCGACCATGGTGTGTTTTCGATCGTTTCATGCTTTTCCAGAGTGGCAGTCACTTCACTGGCCATTTCTCCGATGTAAGGGGAAATCGCTTTCTGGAAAGTTTTTGTCGGGAGGTAATGAACCGCCGATTTCCCGCGGGAATTGAGGCCAACAACCGGAACAAAATCTTCATTTTCAGGGGGATTCTGACAGCTTGTCAGAAGCATCAGGAAAGTAGCTGCAGATAATAGCTTCAGCATGAGAAAACTCCTCTTTATGACAGGATTACTGTAAATCACGGAGGAGTTTTATATGTCAAACAAAAAGTTATGCCTGCAAACAAAGAGGGTTTAAACCTTGAAGTAGTCTTTGATCGAGGCCACTGCATCTTTGAGCGGCACGGAGATGATCTGGTACGGTTCCATCAGTTTCTGGAAAGTT
>JBJMLZ010000110.1:0-6708 GCA_045805035.1 Bacteriovoracaceae bacterium | reverse complement strand
GTGTCTCCTTTGGAAAAAAACCTGTGATTATTTTTCCAAGGAAACTGCGTCGAGGTAAATGTCGGGAGAGTTAAAGATGACTAGTTCGGTTCCGGAGGAATCGGAGGCTGCTTGTTGGTGTTTTGATAGATCGTTGCTAGCTTACAGGCAGAAGCGTAGAGCTTACAGGCACGACTGAGATACGGGGCAATTTCTTTGTTAGAAGCATGCTTCTGCTGCATATTTCTTGCGAGATGATAGCAGCCTGAATTTTCATTCAACTCAATACAAGAGCGTTCGTAATAAGTTCCCGAGCGCTCATGTTGACCGTTCTTTTCAGCATGAAGCCCTGCTTTGAGACATCCGCTTCCTGACTTGAGATCACAGGAAACGTCGAACAATAAAAGCGCTTTTTCATGTTCCCCAAGGCGGGACAGTGATTCACCCGCCTCTGTGCAGGAGATCGAGTCTTCCATCGCACACGCAATGGAGTAATGATTAATACTTTTATCCTGCTCTCCTTTCAATCCATAAAGAAGACCCAGGCCCTTGTTTACCGGGATGCTCGCAGGATGGTCCATGAGAGCAGTCGTGAGATAATTGATTGCTTCATCCTTATTTTCTTTCTGCTTTTCAAAGGCAACCGTAGTCATCACTTCTTCTTTCAATTCATTGCAGGACTTGTTGGAATGATCAAGGGTGAGGCATTTTTCTATCGCCGCTAAGGCCGCCGGATAATCCTTCTTTTCTTTCAGGAGATTGGCAAAATGAGCGAGATCCTCCGGAGTCGGAAGGGTTTCTGCGAACAGAAGTTTCAGGTCTTCTTCCAGTCGCGCAAGGTCTTTAGTGTGCCTATGAACGTGGATTCGATGGCGGAGATAATTCTGAAGATATGGGGATTTTGGATTCATTGTCCTCGCCGCTTCAAGAGCTTCGAGAGCTTTTGTCGCATCAGAGTGCAATAAATTCTGAAAGGTGAACATGGCCTTCAAAATGGGATCTTCTTCGAGTGCCAGGTACTGCTGAAAGTACAGATTCTCGAGCGACTTTTCTTTGCGGGCCCTGGCGGTTTCAAGTTGCAGGAGAGTCGCAAATTTATTTGAACCTAATTTCTCAATGGCGTCCTTCGATTTATCTAAAGGGATCTCAAGGAGTGAAAGATTGTACTCATCCATGCTGACCTGAGCTTCTCTCATTGCCAGTCTGATTTTCAAGGCCTGGAAGAGAGGTTCGTCTTTCAGTTCTTTGTCTTTCATGGCAACGAGGTCTCTCACTGCTTCTGCGCGGTTTTGATCGCCGAAAATTAAAGCAAAGAAAGCTTCTTCGAGCATCTTATCTTTGGAAAGTGTCTGCCATGAGCTCAGATATTCTTTCCTTTTTGCGGCATGAGTGGCGCGATCTTCGACAATTTTAAATGCATCCTGTTTGTCGATCTGAAGAGTGTAGAATTCACCGTCTCGCTGAAACTTTGATGAACTGATTTGGCGAAGAACTGCGGCCTTCGCTTGCGCCCGCCGGACATCCTTGGCCGCGGAAAAAAGAAAACGAACTTTTTCATTGCCGCCATTCTGCGATTCTTTTTCCTGGGCCATCATCAATCGGTTGATCTTTGGTTCTACGTAGGCGTCAAGCAAGGTCGCAGGGAAGCGAACCTTTCCTGAACCAACGCGGACATCCTGATCGTGCACTATAGTTTTCTGAATATTCCAATGAATTTCTACCGGAGCGGTTTTGAAGGAAGAGTCGAGTTTTACTTCAAACGGATTTGTTCCCATGAAGACAAGTTTGGACGAATCAAGGCTGACGTCATCGAGTAAAATTTTAGAGCTCAGGATGGTAATGGATTTTCTATCGACCGGAACCTCAACGCTCACGTCAGAAAACTTCACGTTGTAATTCACCATCTTCAAATCAAGCTCTTTGGACTTAAGACGAATGAGCCCATTGGAACTGAAAGATCCGAACATGCCCTGAAAAGAAAGTCTGAAGCCCTGAGCTTCATAGCTGAACGGTGGAGAATCAAATACGACTTCATCACCGCTTGCCACGAAGTTCATGACAACGTCAGTGCCGAGGAATTCCGAATCGCCTTTATTGTCTCCGACTTTTAACTCAATTGTTCCTGAATGCTCCGCAAATCCGATTTTGTGAGTGACACGGTAAACGAGTGGCTGGGACATGAAAGGAAGTTCCTTCCACTTGCCCTGATCGACTTTGGGTTGAGACGTGATCCGGCTTCTGGCAATCACCGCCAGATCTTCAAAACTAAAATCAATTGATAAAGGTGCTTCGGAATTAAAGATCTCTTTGTGAAGCTTGTTGATCCGAGTTTGACCGTAGAATCCGGCGAGACCAAAAACCGCAAGCATCCCGAAAATGATGAAGGCACCACGATAGCTCGTGGTCACGATGGGATCGTGAGAGTATTTCTGCCCTTTCTTCATAGACATGCGTTTCGACCAGAATAAGGCCTTGAATGACTTAAGATTCTAAAGATTTTATAGAGATTATGGAGGTGGTAAAGCCTTGAAACTTCTAAGTCAGGCCGCCCATTCAAAACGGTAAAAGACGTCTTCTTTGTTTTTCAGGAGAAGGTACCACTCCTCTTGGCTCCTTTTGGAGGTATCGAGCCATTCGTCTATGAATTTTTCGCGAAGGAAGATGGGGCAACGATCATGGCCACGTTCTGCGACCTCAGGGGGAGGATCATCGGTGATGAGAGCAAAGGAATAAAAGCCCAATGTCTTCTGCGGATTTTCCCAATAGTCCCACAGGCAAGGTGCCCACATGATTTCTCTTTTCTCAGGAAGAAAGCTCACAAGTTTTTTCTTGTTGTCTTCTTCGACCCATTCGAAAAAGCGTACGAAAGGAAATAGGCCGTGTTGTCTCGTGAAAAGCTTCTGCCACGTTTGTCGCGTTTCAAGTGAATCAATGCGGGCGTTGAAGACATTATACTTCGTCGGAATTTCTTCCTTCGAGCCGGCAGGACGAACCCGGTAGCGCATGCGCTTGAAGACTCGCTTTCCGTTTTCATGAACCATCACCCAGGTGAAGTATCCCGGAAAAATTCGGTTGTCAGCTGCGGGAACTTTGAAAAAATTTGATCGCGGAAGTTTTGGAAGACTGAGGGCCTCTTTCAGAAACTGAAAGTCTTCACCCTTTTTTAAAAGCTCCTGGAAATAGATTTCATCTGCGGGAGAAATCTCTGCGCGGAAACGTTCCATGAGTTTTTGCAGATTGGCTTGGACCTCAGCGGAGTAGCACATCAGAGCATTCCCTCAAAGGTCGTGAGATTTCTGTGGTTATCAAACTTGGCAGCTATGATCTTGTCGCTCGCGAGTTTGAATTGTTCTCTTTGCTCGGGATGATTCATGAGTTCCATAGTGTATTTATGAAGATCACTGACTTCAAATGCTTTCGCGAGATAGCCGTTCACCCCGTGCTGGATAATTTCCGGATTTGAGCTCACATCAAAAGCAATACAAGGAACTCCGTGCTGAATGGTCTCGATGAGAGTGTTCGCTGAACCTTCAAACTTGGATGGAAATATAAAAATATCCAGAGAATTAAAAAAAGAAGTCATGTCATCAACGTGACCCAGCAAGCGAACTTCCTCCGACAAACCTTTCTGCGTAATGACTTCAGTAAGCTTTGACCTGAGTTCGCCATCTCCGGCAATGAGAATGCGAAACGGAACTCCATCACGCTTCAGAAGCTCGGCGAGTTCAATGAGGTATATCTGGCCCTTCTGATCCGTGAGTCTACCCGCTGAACCGATCACCACTTCATTGCTCTCTTTGTGATAGTGCTTGTTGTGATGATGATCCTGCTGAAGGTTGACTCCGTTGTAGATGAGACGAAGTTTGTCTGAGGGAAACCACGATTCATTTTTTTCAGTCAGAGATCTTCCGATCTCCTCCGAGTTCACAATCACATGCGTAAGAACTTTCTGGAACAGAAAGCGATTGAGGGCAGTATTGCGAAGAGGATGAGGCATGCCTCTCCTGTAAATGATCGTCTTGATACCGGCAAGTCTTGCAGCAGGGCCCGCGAGCTTCAGGTCCTGGGGAAGATTGAGAACAACTGCATCGACTTTCTTTGATTTGAAAAAGGCCGCCATGGTGAGGATCTTCAGCGGATTGATAAAACTTAAACTGTTAATGGAAAAACCATAAACCAACATCCGTTCAAGACGGGCCTTGTGATAAAGCTGAGAGGCATTGTTGGTCACAAGAATGGAAAGGTGACCACGACGGTTCATTTCCCGGGCAGTGGTCAGATGCCACTTTTCGCCGCCGCCCCAGGCGCGGTTGCTGTTAAAAAAGCAGATCGTTTTTCGTGATTCAGACATAAGGCCATTCTATCTCTGATATTGGACTGCGGCAATTGCCTCAGAGGTTTTACATTCACACAGGGGGATTATAATATGGTCCTCAATTAAAGGAATCATTATGCGTATTCTTATCACCGGCGGCGCCGGCTATATCGGTTCACATGTTCTGAAGGCCCTCGGAAAACTGGGACATGAAATCACGATCGTCGACAATCTTTCCACTGGGTTTGCGAAGGCCATCACCTACGGAAATCTGATCGTGGCCGACCTTTCTGATCGCGCGAAAATGGAAGGAATTTTTGAGGCCGGAAGATTTGAAGCGGTTCTTCACTTCGCAGGAAGTATCGTCGTTCCGGAGAGCGTGTCTGAGCCGCTTCGTTATTATCAGAACAACACTGTGAACTCTCACTACCTGATGACTCTTTGTGAGAAGTATAAAATCAAATATTTTATTTTCTCTTCGACGGCCGCGGTTTATGGAATGCCGAAGGATGGCATCTGTCGCGAAGACAGTGAACTATCTCCGATCAATCCTTATGGACAATCCAAGCTCATGACCGAGCACATGCTGAGAGACTTTGCTTTCGCCAATAAAAACTTCCGATACATTGCTCTTCGCTACTTCAACGTCGCAGGTGCTGATCCGGAAGGACGCATCGGACAGTCCTTTCCCAAGGCCACGCATCTCATCAAAGCCGCGTGTGAAGCTGCGGTTGGAAAACGTTCACACATGGATCTTTATGGAACGGACTATCCGACGAAGGATGGCACTTGTGTGAGAGATTACATTCACGTCAGTGACCTCGCGGACGCTCATGTGAAGGCCCTTGAATACCTGGAAAAGGGTGGCAACTCCGGGCCACTCAATTGCGGTTACGGACATGGTTTTACCGTGAAAGAAGTGATCTCGCGGGTAAAGGAAATTACCGGGGTAAATTTCAAGGTAAATGAAATGCCGAGAAGACCCGGAGATCCGGCGAGCTTAACCGCGGAATCAACAAGATTATCTCAACTCACGGGATGGAAACCGAAACATGATGATCTCAACGTCATCATTCGCTCTGCCTTCGAATGGGAAAAGAACCGGCCTTACTGATGAAAAAGAAAGCGGTCGTTGTACATTCCGGCGGTATGGATTCAAGTCTCTGTCTTGCTTTGGCAGCCAAAGAATTTTCGGCCGAAAATGTTCTGTCGCTTTCATTCAATTACGATCAGAGACATTCGGATGAGTTGAAGCGCGCGAGAGAAATCTCCGATCACTTTAAAGTTGATCACGCTGAATTGAATCTGACTTGCCTCGGTCAGATCACTGAATCTGCGCTCATTGGAAACAAGACTCAGATTGAACACAAAAAAGGTGACGTCCCAAATACTCTCGTTGTGGGTAGAAATGGCCTCATGGCCCGTCTCGCCGGCATTCATGCTCATTCATTGGGAGCAAAATGCATTTACATGGGCGTAATGGAACTCGAAGCTGCTAACTCCGGATACCGGGATTGTTCACGCGCTTATATGGATATTGTTCAGTCAGCTCTGAGATTAGACTTTGCCGATACCCAGTTTGAAATTCGTACTCCATTGGTATCGATGACCAAAAGAGACTCGATGGAACTCGGATGGAAACTTGGTTGCCTTGAGTATCTTCTTGAGAACACCATCACTTGTTACGAAGGAAAATCCAAAGAAGGTTGCGGAAAATGTCCTGCATGTAAGTTGAGAAACGAAGGATTAAAAATCTTCGCGCTCGAACATCCTGAGCTTAAGTTTTCCTACAAAGATAAAATTCTGAATCTGATCGCCTGATTAGTCTTCTTTGAGACTGACGAGTTCTTTCCACGTTTCCAGCGTGAGCTTTTTCAACTCCATTCCGCTTTCCTTGGTGGCCTCTTCATTGGCGAGATAGTCTTCGAGATCAAGAACGGTGTCTTCCAGTTCTTCGACAACTTCAGAAACGTCCTCATCATCAGAAGCACCGGAAACAGCATAGCCAGTGAGGAAGTAATCGAGTCGTGAGAGTGAAGACTGAAGAAATTTTTTGAGGTCCGATTCGTCTTCAAGTAGAGTGGCCATTTCTTTATGAACGTTGCCCTTTACCTGGTCGTAAAGCGCCTTCATGTCTTTTTCCCAGGCCTTGTAATCATCAATTTCCGCTTCCATGAGCACTTCTTCCATGGCGGTCTGGAAAGGCACCGGACGGTCGGCCATGAAGGTACCGAGGTAGAAGGCACGGATCTGCGCTTCGGAAAGAGATGTGTCGTGGGAAGAGAGAAGATTCTTTAAGCTCATGAGATGAAGTTTCTCAGGACTTGCTTAAAAAGGCAAAAAAAGAAGGAGAAGCCGAAGCCTCTCCTTCGATTAGATATACTTGTTTTTTATCCGCCACAACGACAAGTTGT
>JBJMLZ010000109.1:0-7347 GCA_045805035.1 Bacteriovoracaceae bacterium | reverse complement strand
TGAAAGACATCGCCATCGTCTCGAAGTGAACAACGATTATGTAAAACAATTAACAGATAAAGGTCTTATTGTTTCAGGGAAAAACCCGACGCTCAATCTGGTCGAGGTGATCGAGCTCAATGATCATCCCTTCTTCATTGCGTGTCAGTACCACCCTGAGTTCAAATCAAGACCGTTTAAACCGCATCCACTGTTCGCCTCATTCGTGAAGGCGAGCGGGAAAATCTAAGAGGAAAGTTATGAGTAACAAAATGGATTTCTATATCGGCCCGTGTGTTCTTGAAAGCATGGATCTCGCGCGGATGATTGCCGAGCGCCTGGTGAAAGACCTTGAGCCGTATAAGAACGACATCAAGCTTCACTTCAAAGGTTCTTTTGATAAAGCGAACAGATCATCATTCACTTCTTATCGCGGTCCGGGACTGGAAGAAGGGATGAAGATCCTCTCGACGATTAATAAAGAGTTCGGGCTTCCGACACTCACGGATTTCCACGTGCCGGATCAGGCAGAGACCGTCGCAAAATATGTAAACGTTCTCCAGGTGCCGGCGTTTCTTTGTCGCCAGACCGACATGATTTTTGCGGGTGCAGAAGCTTGCAAAAAATATGACCGTGAACTCAAGGTGAAGAAGGGTCAGTTCATGTCTCCGGAAGAGACGAAGAACATCGTCGATAAGGCCTCTCACTTTCTTCCGAAAGAAAAAATTATTCTCACTGAACGTGGCTCATCATTTGGTTACAACAATCTCGTGGTTGATATGGCCTCATTCCAGATCATGAAGTCCTACGGCGTGCGCGCGATCCACGATGCCACTCACTGTGTGCAGAGACCGGGCGGACTCGGAACTGCGACAGGTGGGAAGCGCGTGCTGTTCGTGGTTCTTGCCAAGGCCGCAGTGGCAGCGGGAGCGAGTGGTATTTTCATGGAGTGTCACCCGAATCCGGAGAAGGCCCTTTCGGATGCAGCTACTGCGCTTCCACTCGATAACGTGAAGGGGATTGTAGAGAAGCTTCTAAAAATCCGTCGTGCGGTGGAAGAATGAGTCTTCGCGATACTTCCAAAAAATTTGAAGCGAAATTGAAGAAGATCAAGGTCGTGGCCTTCGACCTTGATGGCATTCTCACGGACGGGCATCTCTGGTGGAACGGAGAAGAAGTCGGCTGGAACCGCGCTTTTTATATCTATGACGGCTACGGCATGAAGCTACTCATGAAAGCGGGAATCAAGGTCGGAGTTATCACCGGCGGCGATTCGGTGTCGGTAAAAAAACGCGTGGATCTCCTCAAACTCGATTTTCTTTTTCAGGGAAGCGAAGACAAACGTCAGGCCTTCACTGACCTCATGAAAAAGTACAATGTCGCGGCAGACGAAATTCTTTATATGGGCGACGAGCTTTTTGATATTCCTCTTCTCAGAAAGGCGGGTTTCTCTGCGACGGTTCCAAATACCGGCGAAGAAGTGAAGGCAGTCGTGGATTACGTAACAAAAAAAGAAAGTGGAAAAGGCTGCGCGCGCGAAGTGATCGACATCCTGAGATATGCGCAGGGAATTGAACCAGTCATGGAGGACTTCTAAGATGTTGGGGAAAAGACTTTATAAGACTTCGATGCTGAATCTCTTCCGTCTCGGAGTGCTCGCCGTCGTGATTTTTTTCTTCAACGATTTTTATCTTGAGACCATCACTGCGCCGAAGTTTCAGGAAATGCTGATCGAGCTTCCGAACCGGACGTTTCTTGCGCGGATCCTCACGTTCTTTAAGTATCAGTACCAGTATCCGGGAGATTTCTTCTCCTTCATCGGCACCATTATTATTCCTGCCATTTATTACGCCTTCATTCGTGGCGTGCGCTTTCACGAGAAGGGCTTCGCCTTCAACCGCGGGATTCCTTTTCTTAATCACACGATCAAGTACGAGGACGTGAAGCGCTACAAGCTCTTTCACCCGAAGTACGTGATCTCGATGCATCTGAACAATGGTGACTCATTCATGATCGCAGATAATTCGGTTGAGCGCGTGATTGCTATCTTAGACCAGCACAACATCCCGGGAGACCTCGCAGATGACTACGCCAAGCTCTTCACGAACTTCAAGCGAGTCGTACTTTTTGTGCTGTCCTTTACGATTCTGTTGTTTGTCATTCGGAAGCTCGGAAACTTCACTTACTAATCGATCTGATGAGCGCCGATTTCTTATCCGAGGGGAAGACGGACGACGAACTCCGATCCTTCATTGATCTTGCTATTGAGCTCAATCGTGCCACCGTGCCTGGTAATGATTTCGCTCACGATGAAAAGGCCCAGACCAAGTCCGGTTTGAGAAGTCGTTTCTTTCACCCTCTCAAATCTCTGAAAAATTCTCTTCTGGTCCTTCTCAGGAATTCCTTTGCCCTCGTCCCGGACGGTCAAGGTGGCAAAGTTATGTTCTTTTTTTACCCGCAAATGAATCGGTCTTCCCGGTGCGTACTTTGCGGCGTTACTGAGGAGATTTGTCACCACTTGTTCGATTCGAAAACGGTCCCAGTTTCCTACGGCAGGATCAGAGGGCTCGAAGAACACTTCACATCCCGCCGTCGTAAGGAGTGGCATGAATCTTTCCAGGACGTCAGCGGTGAGTTCGGTGAGATCAAAGTCTTCTTTGTGAAAGACGAGCCTGCCGGTTGAAGCGCGGGAGATGTCGAGCATATCTTCCACGAGTCGGGTGAGGCGATCCATGTTCTTGCTGGTTTTCATGAGCATGCCAAGAATTTTTTCTTTGTCATATTCAGGAAGTGATAACTGCCTGATGGCAAGATCCGTCTGGAGCTTCATTGAAGTGAGTGGAGTGCGAAGTTCATGCGAGGCCACGGAAACAAATTCATCGCGGGCGCGGATACCTTGCTCAAGCATTTCATTCATCAGGCTCTTGCGGGTAAGAGCACGATCTACGTTGGATCCGCTGAGCGCGATACCAAGAATGACGAGTGTGGCGAGAATGATAACGGTGGCCATTCCATCAGAAGCGACCACGAGATCCTGGGTCAATGGAGGAGCTTGCGCGACCGTGAAACTCATCGCGGCCATGCCTACGTAGTGCATTCCTGCGATCGCGAAACCGAGAAGAACTCCGCCCAGACCGCGCATAAGAAAACCGTGAAGGGATACATCTTCTCTCAGTTTAAAAGCAGCAAAGAGAGCGAGATAGGAAGCACCGATCGCAACTGCAATCGATAACAAAACGAGGGCCCAGTTCCAAGTGATCTTCGCGCCCAATTCCATCGAAGCAATGCCGATGTAATGCATGCCCGCGATCGCGGCGCCCATAAGAAGACTGCCGGTGAAATACGTCGCCATGCTTGGTTCCCGGGTCGCGATAATAAAAAGCGCAAGGGCAGACGCAATGATGGCAACGACAATCGAGAGAACGAGAAGAGGAACGGTGTAATAAATTTCAGACCCAGGCGAGCGGAAGGCGAGCATGCCGATGAAGTGCATGCTCCAGATGCCGACTCCCATCGCAAGTGAGCTTCCTACGAGCCACGTCCATTTATTTTTTCCCTTGGAGATACTGATGCTGTTGACGAGGTCGAGCGCCGTATACGAAGCGAAGATCGCGATAACAACGGAAAGAACGACGAGCCACGGTTCGTAATAATGGTGCAGATGCATGGGGAGAAATATCGCAGATGACTGTGCTAAGTGGCAAATTCAATTCAATGGAAAGAAGTTCATTCTTTGGAATGCATTAAGGACAATGGACTAAAAGCCATTACCCTTGAGGAGATTGAGGGCGAGGGCAGATACCTGGTGGGCCTGACCCATAACATTTCCTGCTGCTTCGACTTTGATCTGGTTACGGATTTTCTCCGCAGTCTCGAAGGCAAAATCGGCATCCATGCGCTGAGAGAGGGCAGCGGACTCGTTCACTCTGCCAACGTCGAGGTTACTGACGGTAGATTCAAGACGGTTCTGCATCGATCCGAGACCTGCGCGCGTCTTCGAGAGTTTCTCCATCGCGTGATCAATGTAACCAAGGTTGAGTTTTGCTTCTTCTGCAGTCGGAATCGAAGAGTCCACAAGCTGCAGGTTAAACTCACTGACAATCATATTAGAGCGATCGATCTGAAGTCGTGAGTTCGAATCACTGTTGGTACCGATCTGGAAGCTTCTCTCTTCCGTGCTACGGAAGAGATTGTCACCGAGGAACTGCGCACTCTGGGTCATGCGCTCAATCTCTGAACGAAGCTCCATATACTCCATATTGAGATTTTCGCGGTCATAATCAGTGAGAGTAGCATTTGCTGCCTGAACCGAGAGTTCCTTCAAACGAGTGATCATGCCGCCCACTTCGTTCAATGTGCCTTCCGCAATCTGGAACTCGGAGATTGCGTCGTTGGCGTTTCTCATCGCCTGATAATTTGATCTGATTTCTGATTTGTGTTTTGTACCGATCGCAAGAGATGCAGCATCGTCAGCTGCATTTCTCACGCGCGTACCTTGAGCAAGTTTGCCCGACGCGCTTTCGACTTGTTTTGAGTGTTCACTCATCGCTCGCTGTGCTTGCAATGAGGACACGTTGGTGTTTATTCGCACTAACTAGTCACGGGGTCTTCCTTGAAAAAGTTTTATCTCACACCAAAATCCATGATGTGAAACGTCACTAACTTATCGGAACCACTGATCCAGCCATTGAGAATTATTTCCGACCAAAAGATTTTTTTCAAAACCATTCTGAAGACGAAAAGCGCTTTAGTCAGGATTCGGAAGTGCATGATATCTTTACGACACTTTTGCTCCGTTTTTTTACCTACGAAGCCGTGTAAAAAAATAAGACAAAAAAAAAGCTAAAGTAGGTGGGAAGTGTCGAGTTCGTGTGCGGCCACTGTCTAAGAAATTGATCTCAAAATCAGAACGCTGAATTTCTTTAAGAGAAAGAAGAGATCGTTAGTAGTTAGCGTCTACTGAGTACAAACACTGGGACAGATCAAGCGATCCGGAAGTATGAGCGTAGTTGAGGTAGTAGTAGTTACCATTGGTCGTTGGGCCAACAGTGTTTTCGATATTCGAGTATGAAGCAGTATTCGAGTAGCTGATGGTTGAGCCAGTCACAGTACCGGAGTTCGTATTACCAGATGTATTGTTAGTCGCGTTCTTCATAGTGATCGATCCGGAGACAGAGCCACTGGTCGATTTCGCGCGGCAGATGAGACGCTCGTTCTTCGTCACAGCCGTACTGAAGCCTGAAAGGAAACTCTGATCGCGGTAAGAAACGAAATCGGTTGAAGCGGTGAGAGTCTTGGCACCTGCGATGCGCGAAATGGATTTTGCTTTCACAATGTTCACGAGGCGCAGGAGGACTCCGGCCTTGTAGACTGTGGTTGTGCCACCGGCAGTGTTTCTCACGCGGGCCTCGAGCTCACCGGTCGATGGCATAAGGTTACGCGGGATACTCTGGGTGAGAACGACATCTGCAGTGGAGGTACTACAGATCTCACCACCGATCTGAGTGTTCGACGTTTTATTGAAGAGGGCACCACAGAAGCTACCGCTTGAGGCCTTACCGGAGATCGAGAAGACAACTTCGTTGAGATTACTCCATTCGGTTGAATCCCAATCGTAGGTCGCGTTGTTCTGGGCGGTCACCGCGACTGGTGTAGTAGAAGTCGTAGTCACGGCACCGGTGGCATCGGTTTCGTCGACAGAAATAAGAGGGATAGCAACTTGTGTCCGCTTCGCGCTCACTTGTTTCAGGATGAGCTGTGACGACATCATGGTGAGGCCCTTGAACGTTGAAAGGTTCCAGTTACCGGTCGGTGTGAAGTATGTGGCACAGTTGAAGGTGGTCGATAATAAAGTCGGGACGGTACCAAGATTCTTGTTGACGCTGATTGAGGCCACGGAGGTCGAACCATTGAGGAGGTTCACCGTACCAGTGGAGTTTGAATTGTTGTAGGCAACGATGGTCCAGGTACAAGTGTTAAGGCCATCGGCGTAGTTCGTTCCGAGCGTGGTCCCGGTGCGAGGCCATGAAGCGTTACCATTGGATCCGAAAATGCTCGAAGAAATCATGTCCACCACAGTCGTGAAGTTCTGCGGAGTAATCACGATGATGTCGAAGTAATCGGAATCGACCGCAGACCAGCCGTTTCCAGGAGTGGCGCGGAGGAAGTAGTTACCAAGAGTATTGATCGCGAGGTTCGTGAAGCTCGCGACACCAGAAGCGTTGGTGCTTGCGGTGAGTGTTCCACTTAAAGTAGCGCCCTCAGTGTTGTCCTGAAGTGACATGGTTACCGAAATACCACTGACTGCAACGTAGTTGCCGTATTGGTCAGCTGAACGAACAGACGGAGCAGGAATCATCGACGTATTCGGGTCATTCGTGAGTGGCTGCTGATAATAAACAAGTTTCGAAGCTGATCCTGCGGTCACGTTGAAGGTGTTCGAGTTCAGCGAAGTCACGCCGTTCTGTACGGCTGCGATCGTGAAGCCGGTACCTGCTCGTTGCATAGAGGCCGCGGTGAAGTTGGCGTAACCACCAGATGGAGTAACCATGGCGGTACCCGTAATCGTCGCGTCCTGCTGTTCCGTTGTATCAGTGGTCACAATCAACTGCACCGGAGCAGTGTTCGACATACACAGTGAGCTGTCTGCTTTGAGTAAGCTGACTTTCGGAGCAGTTCCGAAGAGCGCACCCGCTGCCATGCCCGTTGGCTGAGTGACCCACGCGATAGAAGCCACCACACATGGAGTGACGTTGAGATCAAACGACTGGCTCGTTGTCGAGATACCGTCGTTAGCAGAAAGTGTGATCGTCGTTGTTCCGGTCTGAGTAGCGGCTGGAGTGATCGTCGCCACACAGTTCGGGAGCGTTCCGCTGAAGACGATGTTGGCGTTCGGAAGAAGAGTTGTGTTCGACGAAGACGCGGACATGCTGCCGGTACAAGTGAGAACGTTATTCGAGTCACTCAGGGTGAAGTTCACGGGAAGAACAGTGTCCGCTTCCATCGTTTGCGGGTTGGCGACCGCAGACATGACCGGAGGAGAGTTCGGAGTACCGCTTGATTGAGAAGAGTTGATCGTTGTGCCACCGCCGACAGCGTTCACTGCCTGCACGCGCACGTAATAAGTTGTTCCCGGAGTAAGACCTGGAATCTGGTAAGGCGAAGTCACGCTGGTGAATGTCGTTGTGTATGTTCCGCTGACGGTACCGTACTGAACGTTGTAAGTGGCGGCACCAGTTGTGGCCCCCCAGGTGACGAGGATTGAACTTGATGAGTTGCCGGTGACTGATGAGATCGAAGGAACTGCAATCGGTTGTTTAGAAACTTCAGAAGAGAGTGCAGAGTCTGTACCGTTGTAAGCGAGAACGG
>JBJMLZ010000108.1:0-11324 GCA_045805035.1 Bacteriovoracaceae bacterium | reverse complement strand
GATATCTATTAAGGGTGCTTGTAGACTACGAGCTTGATAGGTTGGGTGTGTAAGCGGTGCAAGCCGTTGAGCTGACCAATACTAATAACCCGTTTTGCTTTATTTTCTTGTCTCTCACAATCGCGAGAGAAGTTTTTAAGGCGTGGAATACTACATGGTTCTTTTGAAACTTGCTTATCTTGTTTTGTGATTGTAAAAGATCAGCAAAGCTCGACTGAGTTTTGAGATTTGTGAGAGAGATCTCCGAATGTCAAAACTCAGTTTGGGTGTGTCGATAGCGGTGAGGAAATACCCAGTAACATCTCGAACCTGGAAGTCAAGCTCACTTGCGGCGAAGGTAGTGCCAGGGGAACTTGGTGTCAGAATAGCAAGATGCACCCTCCATTTTTTAAAAAGCTCAACTTCGGTTGAGCTTTTTTTTTGCCTATGAATTTCGACGAGTTTTGGAACAAATTTTTAAAACAGAGACCTGATCTTTCACATGTAAAGATGGCGGACGCTTGGAGTTTTGGTGGTGATTCCAATCATCTTCTTGATCTTGTATTAGCTGGGAAGAAGACCGCGACAAGTAGTCTCTTCTCTATTTATCAAAATGGGATGATCAAGTTACCAATTGAAGGTTCTTATCATGTGATCTTGGATAAAGATTCTGTTCCAAGATGTGTTGTATTGATTGAAAAAACATTGGTCGCAAAATTCAAAGATATCGACGAACATCACGCACACGAAGAAGGGGAAGGGGATCGAAGTCTCACCTGTTGGCGTGATATACACATCAATTTTTTTTCCAAGTACCAAGGATTTTCAGAAGAATCTGAAATTCTTTGTGAAAAGTTCAAGCTGATCTGGGCAATTTGATTACTTGCATAGGTCGAGTGTGCTGTCTTCTCCTGAGAGTTTATCGACTTCAGGAATTCCGTAAATGTGTGCAGCTGTTTCGGCAGGAGATGTTTCGAAAGCAATGTTTCTGGCCTCAGTTGCCGTGATGACTTTATCAAAAATCATTTTCTGATAGTAGTCCGGAATGAGATTCGGTGAAGCTTTAATGATAGCGTGACGTTTCTGAACGAAACAAAATTCTTCACCAAGTGTTGGGTAACCCATCACTGTGGGACAGAAGTACGGACGATAGGTTGCCTTGGGGTTTAGTGCCTGACAACTCCCTCCACTAAAAACTCCAATCTGAGTCGAAGGACATTTTTCCGGAAGTGGAGATCCAATTTTATATTTTCCCTTGGATGTTTTTTGCACGACCGTTGCACCTTCGTCTAAGGCGTATTTGCACCAAGAGATATTCGTTTTGCAAGAATAGGTTGCGAGTTCTTCTGTATCAAACAATTCTTCCTGATCATTTTTCGTAACGTGGGAATGACCGTTCACCCACGAAGAGCTCGTTGAACAATAATTTCCAACTTCAGAATGAGTGTAGGCATATTCATCGGTGAACCCGAATGTGTGAACGACTTCATGGAGCATAGTCGTCCACGGGAAAGATGAACTTACGATTGGAAATCTAGGGCCTCCGGCGCCGATAGAGGGCACCTTAGTATAGACCGGACAAAGTTCAGAGTTTCCACATGTCACTTTTACAGAATCCAAATCACATTCAGCAAGTCTAGGAATGCCGTAAGACCCGCCCCTACAGGAAATTTTTGGATCAACTATCGGTTGTGTGTCTACGACCAAAACTTTTTTTTCAATGAGTTGCTTGAATGGTTGCTGAGATTTAAAGCTATCAATGAACTCCTGGGCCGCACTTTCAGAACCTGGCTCTGCGAATACTTTCATCTGATAAGTTTTTGCAAAAGACGATAAGGAAAATAGAGCTGTGAGTACTAGTAGATTTTTCATCACACTCTCTTCGGAAAAAAACAGAAAAATGTAAATACCGGACAAAATGGGACGGTTGTTACTTTCTTGCGTTCTTTGCGCCATCCCATACAATTTGGGTATGGAAAAAAAAATTCTCCGCTATCAGCTAAATACTCTTTTTATTCTCACTACTTTAAACCTTCTCTACTTTTATTACCGGGAAAATCTTCCGGATAATTTCTTTGAAATTAACTATCAAAATGAATCCATCAATTTCTTCACTTATTACTTCTTTTCCATGCTCGCCAATTTTGGATACTGGTGCGGCATCTGGATCACGCTTTCCTTCTTAACCTTTGCCATTTTAAATTCACTCATTTTCACCAAAAAGAAAGACATCAAAAACCAGATCGTGGTGGCAGTACTTCTGCCTCTCACTGTGGGAATTTGTTATTTCACGTTTCCAACAACTCTAGGGGAAGGTTTATTTTTCCTTATTAGAGAAAATGTTGGAACGTTTACTCTCATTACTTCGTTAATGCTTTTGGGAACGAGCTTTTTCTATCTTGTTTCTGAGAAGCATTTCTTCAAGACGTGTAAGTACATTGCTAAAAAGTCGATGAAGACTTACGAGGCTATCAGAACTGCGGATTACTCGAGCCTTGAGAAAGTTGATCCGAAAGCGTGGCTTGTTACTATGAAAGAAAAAGTGCCAGTTTTGATTGCGAAGTTTAAGCGCACTGAGGCTGAACCAAAACTTACGATCACTAATCCTCCTAAGTTTCAGGATAAACCGAAAGTTGAAACGGTTCGTCCTGTGATGCCACCAGTAGCTCCGGTTGCGGAAGAAGTGGATGAGGATGAAGAAGAGTTTGAAGCCGAAGTTGAAACTGAATCCGAAATTGAAGAAGAAACTGAAGATGATTCAGATGATTTCTTTGCTGACTCAGTCGATGAGAGCGAGATTGTTAACGATTCAGTCGACGAAGATGAGATGGAGGAAGTTGAGAGTCCTTATCAACGCAAGAAACTGGAAGATAAATTCTTTGCACATGATGAGCTGGTTGAATGTCTTGTTTCAAAAACACATACAAATCAGCCGCACGATCCGGAAGATACCTATTTCCATACGATCGCCAAAGCAATTGAAGATAAGCTTGGCGAATTTAAGATCAGTGCACAGGTTACAAACGTAATGAAGGGGCCAGTCGTTGATACTTTTGAGCTTGAACTCGGAGCGGGTGTAAAAGTTGCTGGCATTAATAACAAAGCAAATGATCTGTCTCTTGCTCTGAAAGGGATTCCGATTCGTATTGTCTATCCATTGAAAGGTAAGACGACGATTGGTATCGAAGTTCCGCGAAATCCGAGAGAGCTTATCTTCCTTGATGAAGTTCTTCAGTCGCAAAATTTTAAAGAGTCAAATTTGCGACTTCCGATTTCGATGGGGAAAGATGCTTATGGTGATGCAACCGTAATTGATCTTGCTTCGACTCCTCACTTCCTCGTAGCTGGTACAACTGGTTCAGGTAAGTCGGTATTTGTGAATACGCTTCTCGTTTCATTGATTATTAAATTATCTCCGAGAAAGCTGAGACTGATTCTTATCGATCCAAAGCAGCTTGAACTTGCTCTCTATCAGACTCTTCCGCATTTGATCATGCCTGTAGTGACGGATTCTTCGATTGCTTCCGTTGCTCTTCTTTGGGCGATTGATGAAATGGAAAGAAGATATTCTCTCCTGAAAGACTTTGGTGTGAAGAACATCGAAGGCTTTAATAAGAAAGTGAAGGGGGCGGGGCACGAGCTTCTGTGTAAAATTAATAAATACTACGAAGATGCAGACGCGATGGACTTTGAACTTTCGTACATCGTGATTGTGGTGGATGAGTTTGCGGATCTCGTGCTTTCGAAATCTGGCAAGGCGATCGAGAACTCGATTTCAAGACTTGCGGCTAAAGCACGTGCTTCTGGTATTCACATTGTCCTCGCGACACAAAGACCTTCGACAGATGTGATCACTGGTGTGATCAAAGCAAATTTCCCGACTCGAGTAGCGTTTCGAGTGACTACTAACACTGACTCACGCGTGATCATGGATACTCCGGGCGCTGAAAAACTTCTCGGCCGCGGAGACATGCTCTTCAAACAAGGTATCGATACGATTCGTATGCACTCCGCTTATGTTGACGAGGAAGAGATCGATGCTCTCGTGAAGAAACTTTCTACCTTACCTACTCAGTATGACTCCAAGGCGATTGAATTCATCGAGAACAATGGTTCGAATGAAGATGAGTTCGAGGGAGCTCCGGGAGAAACTGACGGAGAAAGTCTTAAAGACGAAAAGTATGATGAAGCCGTTCGTTGTGTTGCGACTCACCGCATGGCGAGTGCTTCATTCCTCCAGCGAAGACTGGGTGTGGGCTACAACCGGGCCGCAAATCTCATCGAAGAGATGGAGAGACAGGGGGTTGTGGGACCAGGACAGGGTTCGAAGCCGAGAAAAGTACTTGTTCCGCCTCCGAATGATTAGTTGATTGCGCTGCATTGAAAGGCTTTGAAGTTCGCCTTCAAAGCCTTGATTTCATTCTCAAATTCCTTGCTCTAAATTACCCTGCATGCTATTTATCTCAGACCATTAAATAACCGTCCCGCAAGGGACAAAATCTAATCACTTTAATTGGTTGGTCCATTCATAGTGAGTGGCAAAAAGTGATTCGAGAAAACCACCAAGGAGTTTTCATGTCTAAGATGAACGTCAAGCAATTGCTTGAGGCCGGCGCCCACTTCGGTCACCAAACACACAAGTGGAATCCAAAGATGAAAAAGTATGTCTACGGCGAACGTAACGGCATCTACATCATCGACCTTCAACAAACTCTTCCTATGGCCGAAAAGGCATACGAGTTTCTGAAGAAAACTTCTCAGCAAGGTAAGTCAGTTCTTTTCGTTGGTACGAAGAGACAGGCCGCTGATATGGTTAAGAAAAAAGCTGAAGAGTGTGGGGCTTACCACGTAACTTCTCGCTGGCTCGGCGGCATGCTCACAAACTACAAAACGATCGCTCTCTCAATCGACAAGCTCCGCAAAGTTGAAAAAATGAAAGAGAACGGTGACTTCAAACTTCTCACAAAGAAAGAGCAATCGAACATTGAGAAAGAAGTAGCTAAGCTCGAGAAAAACCTCGGCGGTATCAAGAATATGAGAAAGCTCCCAGGAGCTATCTTCATCATCGATCCAAACAATGAGCACATCGCAGTTAAAGAAGCGAACGTTCTCGGTATTCCAGTTGTAGCAATCACAGATACTAACTGTGACCCAACAGGTGTTGAGTATGTTGTTCCAGGTAACGACGATGCTCTTAAATCGATCACTCTCTTCCTCGATTACTTCTCGAATGCAATCGTTGAAGGCGGATCTAAGTCTCGTAAGGATGATGGATCTGATGATTCTCGTGACAACGCTCTTGAGCAGGAAATTCTTGCGAAGTACGAGAAAGACATCGACCTCAAAGACGCTGACGACGAATAATTTTTTAAAGATAAAGGACCACAACCATGGCTTATACAGCTGCTGACGTAAAAAACCTTCGCGAGACAACTGGCGCAGGGATGATGGATTGTAAAAAGGCCCTCGACGAAACTCAGGACTTCCAGAAAGCCGTAGACTATCTTCGTGCAAAAGGCCTCGCTGCCGCTGCAAAGAAACAGTCGCGCGTAGCTGCTGAAGGTCTCGTTGCTGCCGTTGTTAAAGGCAAGCTCGCTTCACTCGTTGAGCTTAACTGCGAAACTGACTTCGTTGCGAAGAACGATTCTTTCCAGGCTTTCCTTCAGACTGCTGCAAACGTTGCCGTTGATGGAAACATCAATACCGTTGAAGCTCTCCTTAAAGCGAAAGGGCCTAAGGGTATCACTCTGCAGGACGAAGTTTCTGAACTCACAATCAAGATCGGCGAGAAGATCGATCTTCGTCGTGTTGAGCTTATGAAGCTCGATGGTAACGGAATCATCGGTTCATACGTTCACTCCGGTAAAATCGGCGTGCTCGTAAAAATCGAAGCTGATAAAGATGTTTCTGGTAACGAAGCAGTGAAAGAACTTGGAAAAGATCTTTGTATGCAAGTTGCTGCTGCTAACCCAACTTTCCTGAATGCTTCTCAAATCGACGAAGCTTATAAGGCACGTGAAGCTGAGATCTATGCAACTCAGCTGAGAGAGCAGGGTAAGCCGGAAAACATGATTCCAAATATTGTGAAAGGAAAACTGAACAAGCTCGCAACTGACGTTTGTCTTTACGAGCAAGGTTTCGTTAAAGATCCGGACACAACAGTTGCGAAGCTCATCGAGACAGTTGGTAAGACAGCGGGTGCGAATCTCAAAGTGACGAAGTTCACGAAATTTACTCTCGGTGAAGGTATCGAGAAGAAACAGGAAAACTTCGCCGAGGAAATCGCAAAACTCTCGGGGAAAAACTAATTCCAGACAGTGATAAAGAAAAGGGGACTCATTGAAGTCCCCTTTTCCTTTTAAAGGGCACAATGAAATACAAGCGCGTACTCATCAAACTTTCAGGTGAAGCCCTTGCCGGAGACCAGGGTCATGGTATCTCAGGCGAGATTCTCAATAAGATCAGCTCAGAAATTAAGACTCTTGCCGAGACAGGTTGCGAGGTTGCAATCGTTGTAGGCGGAGGAAATATCCATCGAGGTGTTGCTGGTGCAACTTCCGGTATGGACCGTGCCACTTCCGACTATATGGGAATGATGGCAACCGTAATCAACTCGCTCGCTCTTCAGGACGCGCTCGAGAGAAAAGATGTCTATACACGGGTTCTTTCTGCAATTGCTATGCAGGAAGTGGCCGAGCCTTATATCCGTCGTCGTGCTGTTCGCCACCTTGAAAAGAAGCGCGTGGTGATTTTCGCAGCTGGTACCGGCAACCCTTACTTCACGACTGACACGACTGCTGCTCTCAGAGCGAACGAAGTTCACGCAGAAGTTATTATGAAGGCCACTAAGGTCGACGGCATCTACGATAAAGATCCAATGAAGTTTAAAGATGCTAAAAAATTCGATACGCTTTCATATATCGACGTTCTCAATAAAGACCTTAAGGTGATGGATTCAACTGCCATCACTCTTTGCATGGATAACAACATGGATATCGTGGTGTTTAACATGTTTGAAGAAGGAAACATTGCTCGCGTTGTGAAAGGCGAGAAGATTGGTACTGTCGTTACGAAAAAACTTTAAGAGGAGACTCTTTTTATGGATATGAAAACAATCAAACCAGTTTTGGACGATCAAATGAACAAGGCACTGAAGGCACTTCAGACTCAGATGTCAAAAGTGCGCACAGGTCGTGCTACTGCATCAGTTCTTGATGGGATTATGGCGGATTACTACGGCACTCCAACTCCAATCAAGAATCTTGGTCAAATCTCAACTCCGGAAGCACGACTTCTTCAGATTCAGCCGTTTGATAAAACTGCTATTGCTGCAATTGAAAAAGGCATTCTTGCTGCCAACATCGGCCTTACTCCTGGGAACGATGGAACGTTCATTCGTATTCAATTTCCGGCCCTCACTGAAGATAAGCGAAAGGCCCTCGTGAAAGACGTGAAAAAACTTGGTGAAGATGCCAAGGTTGCCGTTCGTAACATTCGTCGTGAACAGAACGACAAAGTGAAAGCCGCTGAAAAAGATAAAAAAGTTTCTGAGGACGAGTCGAAGAAAATTCAAGACGAGATCCAGAAAGTAACAGACAACTTCATCAAGGAAGTCGACAAGATCGTCGACGCCAAAGAGAAAGAACTTCTCACGGTTTAATCCATGGAAAGTATCAAACACGTCGCCATTATTATGGATGGTAACGGCCGCTGGGCCAAGAAACGTTTCCGTCCCCGGATCTGGGGCCACGTTCGTGGTTCAAGTGTCGTCTCTGACATTGTTCAGGCAGCGGATGATGTTGGGGTGAAGGCCCTCACTCTCTATGCTTTCTCTACGGAGAACTGGAGCCGTCCAGTTGATGAAGTATCTATACTGTTTAAGCTTTTGAAAAAGTTTCTTTTGAAAGAGCGCGCGCGACTTCTCAAAAATAATGTTCATTTCAAAGTCATCGGGGAGATCAATGGTCTTCCAGAAGACACCGTTGCTCTTATCAAAGAAACTGAAGCTATGACCGCAAAGGCTTCAGGACTTAAACTCACCTTTGCTTTCAGCTATGGTGGCCGCTCAGAAATCATGAGGGCAGTGAACCAGTTCCAGATTCAGAATCCATCAAAGCTTATGACGGAAGATGATCTTTCTTCCATGCTCTATCGCCCGGAAACTGGCGATGTCGATCTTATGATTCGTACTGGTGGTGAACAACGTATTTCGAATTTTCTTCTGTGGCAGATGGCCTATGCAGAGTTTTATTTTACAGCTACAAAGTGGCCTGATTTCTCTGCCACAGAATTTAAAAAGATCATTGAACACGTTTCTAACCGTGAAAGAAGATTTGGAAATGTGTCTGCTCAGGCAAGTCTTCAGAGATCCGTAGAACAGGCAGAGACGAACAAGTCTGCTTTTGTTCAGGGAGTCCTGAACTAATGTCGAACACGACGGTAAGAATTATTTCCGGTCTTGTTCTGGCATTACTGGTAATGTCGTGCATGTTTATCGGCGTGAAGGCCACGTTGATTGGAATTGGAGTTATTGGCCCTGTACTGATTGATGAAATTATTACTAATTTTTATGATCAACCCCGCACTTCAAAACGTTACTTCGTAGCTCAGTCGACTTATCTCCTGGGCTATTGGTTTTTTAATTTTTATCAGATCAGCCAATCTTCTTTTAGTTTCTGGATCTCTGCTGGCCTGGTCCTCGATATTCTTCTTTGTGTGTACCTTTTTGTTATCTATAAAAAATCCGATACTCTTCTTAGAGTCTTTCGCGCGACCTCATGGGGCGCAGGAGTTTTCGCTCTTATTCCACTTTTGTGTCTAAGCTACATCACTCATTTTGATAACTGGCGCATTCTATTTATCGCGCTTCTGCTTCTTAATTTTTCGGTCGACACCTTCGCTTATTTTACTGGCAGAAAATTCGGCAAGCATAAACTTTGGGAAGCAGTCAGCCCTAAGAAGACTGTCGAGGGTGCTCTTGGTGGAGTTATTTGTTCAGTCGCGATCACATCGCTTTACTGGAATCAGCTCGTCGAAAAAATCGATATTTTTACAGTCATCGTATTCACAGTCATAGCTTGTTGTTCTCAGATCGGTGATCTCGCGCAGTCGAAATTAAAACGACAGTTCGAAATCAAAGATAGTTCTTCTTTGATACCCGGCCATGGTGGGGTCTACGACAGGGTGGATAGCCTGTTGTTTGTGGCACCACTTTTCGCTTTCTTGTTATTGGCGAAATTTCAGTAAGGATGGACTTATGCTCGAGAAGATCTTAATTTTTGTAGTTTTTCTCTGCCCGCTCATTTTCTTTCATGAGCTGGGACATTTTTTCTTCGCCAGATTTTTCGGAGTCAGAGTTGAAGTTTTCTCCATCGGGTTTGGTCCGAAGATTTTCAAGTACGTTAAAAACGGAACTCAATACGCCATCTCCATTATTCCACTAGGTGGATATGTGAAGATGTTTGGCGATGACCCTTTTTCTGAGGTGGAACTGTCAGAAGAAGAGAAGAAAGTTGCCTTCAATCACAAGCCGAAGTGGGCGCGGTTTTGGATTGTCTTTGGCGGCCCACTCGCCAATCTCGTACTGGCCTATTTCCTATATGTAGGTCTTCTCACTGCCGGAGAAAAAGTTCCTGAAACAAAGATCGGTTTAGTCGCTGAAAAGTCTGTCCTATATGAGAAGGGACTTCGCTCTGGTGACGTTTTAACTGCCATCAATAATGAGAATATCCTGAGCATTGATGACCTCAATATCAATGACAGCCAGATTCATACTTTGACCGTGAAGAGACAGGACAAAGTTGTAAAAATGGACGTAGGGATGAAGTTTGACGAATTTATCGAAGAGTTCAAGAAAGTATTCATGAGCGGCAAAAAGCCTCTCTTCGTTGATGGTACCGGCAAACATTTTCTCGCAAGCCTTACCAAAGGTGCTTACAATGCGGACCTTTCTTTGGAGGAACTTGCCCAATCAAAGACAGGCGAAATCTATCTGTATCAATTATCCGAAGGTACCACTCAGCCTGATTTGAAAACGGAGAAAGTTGTGACAGCTTCTCAAGATTCAATGGCATCGTTACGCAAGTCCGGTTTTTATCCGATGGAGCTTGCAATTCGGAATGTGGTCATGGGGACTCCTGCCGACAAGGCGGGAGTCAAGAAGGACGATGTCCTTCTTGCTTATGATGGCAATGAACTAACGAATTTCGAAAGCCTCCGTACTGGCCTCCAGAAAATTCCTGAAGGTAAGGAAGTCAAAATCCAGGTATTGAGCCAGGGACAATTGGCCACGAAGACTTTGATCCCCGAAGTGAAGGCAGTGGATAAGGAAAACGTCAAAGTGATCGGAGTGGAAAGTGGAGTGGATTATCTTCAACCACGACTCGTCGTTGCGAAGGCGGATAATTTCGGAGCTGCTCTCAGCTCGGCTTTTTACAGAACGTGGGATGGAGTCGTAAAAACATTCCTTGGTTATAAAAAGCTCATCACCAGAGAAGTTTCACTTGATAACATTGGCGGACCTCTTGCAATCGGCAAGGTTGCTTCAGATTCATTCAATATCAGCCTGTCGATGTTCTTTCGTTTGATGGCCTTTATTTCAATCAACCTTGGCGTAATTAATCTTTTCCCGATTCCGGTACTCGATGGGGGACACATTGTGTTCCTAGGATTTGAAGCGCTGAACGGTGGCCCATTATCGAAGAGAAAACTTGAGTTCGCTCAGAGAGTGGGAGTTTCGGTTCTTTTCCTTTTGATTTTCATTGCACTCTTTAACGACGTGACGAGGTTATTTAAGTCTTGAGCGTCCTTTTTATTGATTCTAGCTATGACATTACTCTCGGTCTTCTGGATGATAACCGAGAGTGGCTGGATCTCAGGACGTTCCGGGGACAGAGGGCCTCTCATACACTTCAGACTGAAAGCTATCAGTTATTAAAAAATTCGGGCCTTCAGGTGAAGGATCTGAATGCCATTGTATCAATTGCTGGCCCTGGTTTTTACACCGGGCTTCGTCTCTCCGAAGGTTTCGCGGACGTCACAAAATTCTTCCAGGTTCCTCATTTTTCTTTCTACAGTTACGAGATACCAGCGTGGCTTGGGCATACAGAAGGTGCATGGGTAACGAAGGCCTATCGGGGCGAATACTTTGTATTTGAATGGAACGGGACTCATCAGAATAAAAAATTGATTGATGTAAAACAGCTGGGGTCGCTTGTTTTGCCCACTAAAGTGTTCATTCATTCCGAGACCTCATTGGATGATAAGCTTCGTCCGATAACCGTCAATGCTGTCTCAACAATGGACCTCGTGAAAAGTTCGCCGAAGAAAATCTTTGAAAAAGTTTT